>JBDHQG010000691.1:0-2753 GCA_039806925.1 Limisphaerales bacterium | reverse complement strand
ATTTTGGGCCGGGACGAGGAGCGACGAGGGAGGTGCGAGCCGCACTGGCCGTTGGCCGCAGCGCCCCGCGACCGAGGAGCGACGAAGCCCCAAAAGACCCGCCGCCCGGAGGGTTATCGGGGAAAAGGCCGCCTGGCTTCGTTGCTCGTCGGCCAGAGGTCCGTGAAGGACATCCTCCTTCCTCGCGCCTCGCCATGCGGCCTTTTCCCCGATAACAGCTTCTCTCATCATTTTCAGTCAGGCTCTTTTGCTGAGAATACTGGCCATGTCCCGGTTTGGAGGAGGAGCGCCTGGAGGCAGTGAATGCAACCTATCCGAATGTGAGAATTACGAGAGGTTTCATGGTGGGGAGGGTGGCGTCTCATACCAAACTCACAATCTGTCCATATAAGAATTCTCATTCGGGCGGCACACGACAATGAATGATTCGTGCTGGCCAACGCCGGGAATTTCCGTGAATAGTGTTTTGCGCCCGCAGGTCCAAGTTGGCGCAAAGATGAACCGGTCCGCACCAGAACCAGACCATGCGGCGTTCAACTCTCCGGCGGCGGAGCAGAACGCGGCCAAGTTCCATTTTGGTTCGGGCAAGCAGTACTCGACCTCGGCCAAACAGAAGAAATGCATCATTCAACGTTCTCAAATCCAGCCCGCGCTGCTCGGCTTGCGCGCGCACAGTCTCTCCCGTCGGTTGTCCGCGTGACGCGGGCCTCGCTCCTCCTCTTACTTCTCGTCGGTTTTCTCCTCGCAGCTTTCGCGGGCGGCGCGTTGGCGCAAGGCGCGAAGGGCAGATCGGCTTTGTTGCAGGAGGATTTCCCGTTCCAGGGCGCGTGCATCAGCGCGAGTTTCCCGGCGGACAACGTCGCGCTGAAGGGGCTCGCCATCCGCGTGTTGCCCGAGGGCGCGGCGAATGTGCTCTTCGACACGGACCTGCTGCGCATGGCGGCGGGCTGGACGGGCGGCTACATCAGCACGAAGGGCGTGGCGTTCGACGGCGGGCACGGGAATCATCCGGGCATCGTGGGCGCGCAGAAGTTCGGCACGCATCAAGTCCCCGGCTGGGCGGATGCGAAGGGCGAGTTCGCGGACCCGCGCCAGGAGCCGTTCGGGCCGTTGCCGGCGGAGTGGTGCCGCTGGGATGGTCTCTACGTGAACGGGCCGAGCGTGGTTCTCAGCTACACGGTTCACGGCACGAAGATTTATGAGCAGCCGGGAGCATTCGCAAACGCGGGCGAGGTGGCGTTCACGCGCACGTTCCAGACGGCAAAGGCGAAGGCGAATTTGATCGCGCTGCTGGCGGACATCGACGGCGCGACGGTGAAGACGGAGGGCAACGCGCTGACGTTCACCGCCGGCACGAACACGACGTGGATCGCGCTCGCGGGCGCGCCGAAGGGTGTGTCGCTGGAGGTCGTGGGCGGCTCACGGGTAGTCTTGAAGATCGCGAAGGGCACGGCGGCGACGTTCAGCGTGTTGACGTGGACGGGCGAGGCGGCGAACCAGTCGAAGGTCGCGGGCTTCGTGAGCGAGAAGCCGACGATGGTGGCGTTCACCAAGGGCGGCCCGGCGCGCTGGCCGGAGGCGATGGTGACGAAGGGCGTGTTGAACACGAGCGCGACGCCGGACGGTGCGTATGCGACGGATTCGATCACCGCGCCGACGGATAATCCGTGGAAGCGCCGCGTGCGTTTCGCGGGCATGGATTTCTTCAAGGACGGCAAGCGCGCGGCGCTTTGCACGCACGACGGCGACATCTGGATCGTCAGCGGCATCGACGCGACGCTGGAGAAGCTGGAGTGGCGGCGGTTCGCCTCGGGCATGTATGAAACGCTCGGGCTCGTGATCGTGGATGATGTGATCTACACGAGCGGCCGCGACCAGCTCACGCGCTATTATGATTTGAACAAGGACGGCGAGGCGGACTTCTACGAGAACTTCAACAACCAGGTGATGTCCACGCGCGGCTTCCACGAGTTCCTGTTCGATCTCCAGACGGACGCGAAGGGGAACTTCTACTTCGCGAAGGCGAATCCGGTGAACGCGGGCGGCGGCGGCTTCGGCAACGCGAAGGCGTCGCTCGGCAACGGCACGGTCTGCTCGCATTCCGGCTGCCTCTTCAAGGTGAGCAAGGATGGGAAGAAGTTTGAGATCGTCGCCCGCGGCTTCCGCGCGCCCAACGGCATTGGCGTGCGCGCGGATGGATTGATCACGACGAGCGACAACGAAGGCACCTGGGTGCCGACCACGCCGTTGAACTGGCTGAGCAAGCCGGGGCAGTTTGCAGGCGTGAGCAACAACCTCGTCTCGCCGGAACTCGCGGGCCAATGGGTGCCGCCGTTGTGCTGGCTGGCGAAGTCGTATGACAATTCCGGCGGCGGACAGATCTGGGTGACGAGCGACAAGTGGGGCCCCTACAAGGGCGAACTGCTCCACGAGTCCTACGGGCAGTCGAGTTTGTTTCTCGTGTTGAAGGAACCCATCGGCGGCGACCGGATGCAGGGCGGCGTGGTGAAGTTCCCGCTGAAGTTCACGTCGTCGGTCATGCGCGCGAAGTTCCACAAGCAGGATGGCCAGCTCTACATCTGCGGCCTGAGCGAGTGGCAGAGCAACGCCGGCAAGATCACGGGCTTCGACCGCGTGCGTTACACCGGCAAGCCGGTTTACTCCGTGCGCGGACTCAAGGTGGTGAAGGGCGGCGTGGAGCTGACCTTCACGCAGCCGCTCGACCGCGCCACGGCCACGGACGCGCAGAACGT
>JBDHQG010000690.1:0-2754 GCA_039806925.1 Limisphaerales bacterium | reverse complement strand
GTTCCCGCCCGGCGCCGCCGTTTGCGTGGCGGGCTGCAGGGTGATGACGGGAGGCAGATCGAAGGTGACGACCGTTGTCGCGAGGTTGTTGGTGGGCCGCAGATCGACGCCCGCAAATGAAACGGTGGCGGAGTTGGTGATGGTTCCGGGAACGAGCGACGTGACGGCGACCGTGAGCGCCGCGGCGCCGGCGGGCGGGATGCTGCCCAGATCGCAAACGAGGATTCCGCCGGCGATGTTGCAGCTTCCGTTCGCATTCGTGAATCCGGCAACGATGATGCCATCGGCGAGCGCGTTGGTGATGCGCACCGAGTTGGCCACCGAGGGACCACGGTTTGTGACGGTGTAGCTGAATACGATGTTGCTGCCGGTGCCGGCGAGGTTTTGCGAGGCATTCAGCGCGAGGCCCAGGTCGGCCATCGGCTCGAACGCGGAGATGCTCAGCCGCCAGCCGCCGGCGATGACGCCGGAATCCTTGTCCGCGTCGTCCATGACATAGAGCGACCAGGTGCCGTTCGGATCCGTGCCGTTGAAGATGGAAAGATTCGTCGCGTAAGGGCCGATTGGCGCGGGGGCTGCAAATGGATCAATGTCCGCGCCGTAGTTGGAGGGGCGGAAGGTGCCGTTGGAAATCAGGTTGAAGTCTGCGAGGCCGTTGGTGGCCGCATCATCGAAGACGAGCGTCGCCCCGTTGATGGTAAACTCGCCACCGCAGTCCGACATTAGGAGGGTGGCGCGTCCGTCGGGCCCGACGAGGAGAACGTCCAGATCGTCCGCGAAGCTGTGGGAAAGATTGAGCAGGCTCACCCGGACGCGGTAAATCGCGGAGCTGACGTTTGAAACGGTGACCGAGGATGGATACGGGTTGGCCAGGCCGAGAAGCGGCGTGGTGATGGGCACCGGGCCGGTGAGATCGATGTTGCCGGTGACAACTCTTGTCGTCGCGCTGGACGCGTTGTTGGCGGTGTTGCCATCGCTCACGGCGGAGCTGACGGAAACAATCGTTGAGACCAGCCCGTTGAGCGTCGGGCGGACGGCTATCGCAATGCTGGCGCTGGCATTCGCGGAAATTGTCCCGAGGTCGCAACGGACCGTGTCGCCGGAGCGGGCGCAGCCGCCTTGCGAGGTGGTGGCGGAGACAAAGGTGATCCCGACCGGCAGTTGATTGGTGACGATCACGCTGGTCGCGTCGCTGGGGCCCTGGTTCGTGATGCCGATCAAGTAAACGAGGTTGTCTCCCAGCCAGACCGGGCTCGGACGGTCCACGATTCCGATGGCGAGGTTTGCATTGGGAACCACGGTGACGGGCAGGAGGAGGGAGTTGTTGGAGGAATTGTTGTCCGGCAGGCTGCCGTTGACCGCCGCGGCGTTGGTGATTGCTCCCACGCTGTTGACGCGGGCGCGGAGGATGACCCTCGCCGTCTCGCCGGGGACGAGGTTTGCAAACTGGCAGCTGACGACGCCGTCGACGTTGGTGCATGAGCCGCGCGTGGTGAACACGGAGACAAACGACGAGGAGCTGGGGAGCGTGTCGGTGAGCGTCGCGTTCGCGGCGAGCGGGCCGTGATTCGTGACTTCAAGCGTCGCGATGTAGTCCTGATTCAACGGCACCGAGGCGGGGGAATCGATGGCAGTGATCGAAAGATCGGTTGCAGCTCCGACGTCAAATTGCGCGATCTGAAGGTTGTTGCCCGGGTTGGAGTCTTCCTCGGTGCCGGCCGCGGATGCCGTGAAGTTCTGGGAGCCGACGGTTCGTGGCGCGAACTGGATGGAGATCGACGGCGAGGAGCCGGCTGGAATATCGCCCAGGGAACAGACCACGGATTGCCCGGCGGCCGAGCAGGAGCCCTGTTCCGCGGCGGAGGAGATGAAGACGGCACCGGAGGGAAGGGTGTTGGTCACCCGGACGCCCGTTGCGTCATTCGGCCCATGATTGGCGACGTGGCATGTGGCCGTCGTGGCCTGATTCAACAGCACGGGGCCGGCGGGCGGCGCGGCCGTCACGGCGAGGTTGACCACGGGGCGGACATAGTGCCCGGCCGTGCTGGCATTGTTCGCGGGGTTCAAATCGAGTTGAGATCCACGGACAGTGAATGGCGTGACGACATTTCCTCCGATGGTTGCGCTGACCCGGATGATCGCGACAACGCTTGCGCCGGGGGCGAGGTTCCCGAATTCACAGGTCACTTCGCCTGCCAGGTGCGTGCAGGATCCTTGCGGGGTTGATGCGGAGACGAATTGCAGCGCCGGCGGCAGCGTCGCCGTGCATGTGGCGGCGGAGACGGTGGGGCCGAGATTGGTGACGGAGACGGTGTAGGTGACCGGCTCGCCGATGGAGACCGTGCCCGGGGACGCGCTGGAGCCGAGCGCGAGGTCCGCGAGAGGATCGGATGTTGCAAAATTCAACGTCCAGCCATCGGCGATGAATCCCGGAACCTCGCTGCCGCCGTTTTCAATCGCATCGTCAATGACGTAGAGGGACCAGACGCCGTTCGGATCCGTGCCGCGGAATTGTGAAAGGTCCGCGGTCTGCACGTCGGGCGGCGCGGGCGCGGGAAAGTTTTCATTCGCCGGCGGATAATTGACGGGAAGGTAACTGCCGGTGGTGATGGCGCCGGAGCTTGGCAACGGCTGTCCAAGTGTCTCATCGAAGGTGATCGTGGCATCGATAATGGGCGTGTCGAAGCCGGCGTCTGACATCAGGATGGCGGCCTGTCCATGCGGTCCGACCAGCAGCATGTCGATGTCGCCCGG
>JBDHQG010000689.1:0-2755 GCA_039806925.1 Limisphaerales bacterium | reverse complement strand
AGGAGATCAGCGTATTGCCGTTGGCGAGACGCTGCGCGTCGCCGGCATTCTCCACGCCGGTGTATTCCCACACCACGTTTCCCGCCACGTCCACTTCGCGCACCGCGCCTTCGCCTTCGTGCGCGGCAAGGATGTTTCCGCTCGGCAGCTTGTGAACATTGCGCACCTGCAAATGGTAGCTCTCGTGACTCGTCTTGAGCGGCGTGACACGCACGACTTCGCCTTTCGGATTCACTTCCACCGCCTGACACGGCCCCTGCTCCGCCACCAACGTGTTGCCATTGGCGAGACGTTCACAGCCGAGCACCTGCGGACATTTGCTGACATAGTTCCAAACCTCGTCGCCCTTCCGCGTCACCTCGCGCACGCCCGTCGGCTTGCCACCGTAGGCATAAAGCACGTTGCCATTCGGCAGCACCTGGAAGATCACCGCAATGCTCGGCGGCTTGTGTTCCCAGACAATTTTTCCGTTCGCATCAAGTTCCAGCAGGCGGTTCGGTCCCTTGCCATACTCGAAGAACAGCAGCCGATGCTGCCGCGTCGATTCGGCGGCGTGCGCGCCGAGCGTCCACAGCGCCGCCAACAGGCTCACCATCATCAGTTGCGTCTGTTTCATAAATTCGATTCCTCAGCTCAGCAGTCCATGCACGACGTTGCCTGCGATATCGGTGAGCCGGTAATCCCGGCCCGTGTGGCGGTAAGTAAGGCGCTCATGATCGAGGCCCATCAGGTGCAGGATGGTCGCGTGGAAGTCGTGGACATGCACCGGATCCTTCGCCACGTCGATGCCGTAATCGTCCGACTCGCCATACACCGTGCCCGGCTTCACGCCCGCGCCCGCGAGCCACGAGGAGAAAACCCAGTGATGATGTTCGCGCCCCTTCGCGTCGGACGCGCTGTTGAACGGCGTGCGGCCGAACTCCGTGGTCCACACCACCAACGTGTCCTCCAACATGCCGCGGAGCTTCAGATCCTTGAGCAACCCGGCAATCGGCTGATCCACGTTCCTCGCCAGCGGCGCGTGGGTGAGCATGTCGCCGTGCGCGTCCCAGTTGTCCGACGAACCGACGTCGATCAATTCCACGAAGCGCACACCGCGTTCCGCCAGCCGCCGTGCCACGAGGCATTGCCACGCGAAGCCCTTCGTGCTGCCGCGTTCGAGGCCGTAGAGCTTCAGCGTCGCGTCGCTTTCCTTCGAGAGATCGAAGACCTCGGGCATTTCCGACTGCATGCCAAACGCCGTTTCGAATGACTTGATGCGCGCGCTGAGCAACGGGTCCTGGGCGCGCGAGGCGAGGTGGCGTTGGTTCATCTTCGCCATCGCGCCGAGCTCCAGCTCCTGCAGGCGGCTCGTCTCCACCCGGCGGCGAATGTTCGCCACCGGTTCCGCGCCCGGCAGCACGAGCGTGCCTTGATGCGCGCCGGGCAGGAAATCGCTCGCCCACACCTGACCGCCCGCATAAGGCGTCTTCGGCGCAATGACGACGAACGACGGCAGATTGCGATTCTCCGTGCCGAGCCCGTAGCTGACCCACGAGCCGATGCTCGGCCGCGCAAACGTGAATGAGCCGGTGTGAATGCCCAGCGTGGCTTCGTAGTGGTTCGTGTGATCCGACTTCATCGAACGGATCAGGCAAAGGTCGTCCACACAACCCGCCAGGTGCGGGAAGAGAGCGCTGACCTCCGTGCCGCACTGACCGTGCTTCGCGAATTCCCATTGCGGACGTTTCGCGAACATCTTGAAATCGCCTTTGCGTCCCTGAAATTCGTTCACCGAAACCGTCTTGCCCGCGTCCGCGAAGAGCTTCGGCTTGTGATCCCACGAATCGACGTGCGACACGCCGCCGCTCATGTAGAGGAAGATCACCCGCTTCGCCTTCGGCGCGAAATGCGATGGACGCGGCGCCAGCGGATCGGTCGAACCCGAGCGTCCCGCGTCCTCCGCGAGCAATTGCGAGAGCACGCCGGGAAACAGCACCGAGCTGCCGACCATCGAGCGAATGAAGTGGCGGCGCGAGAACGGAGAGGAGGCGTGCGGATTCATGGCTTCTTCAATCGACGGTCAGGAATTCGTTGCTGCCAAACAGGACGCGGCCCAACGCGGCGAAGGCCAGCGCGTCCACGTTCTCCTTCTTCGCCGCGGCCAGTTCGCCGCGATACGTCGTAAGAAAATCCAACGCCTCCGCGCGCTCGGTGTCGGTCGGCGGCCGGCTCAAGGCGAGACGATATGCGGCCGTGATTCGCTCAGCGTCGTCGCGTCCCAATTTAATCAGACGCTCGGCGAACTTCTCGGACTTCGCGTGAATGAACGGGTCGTTCAAAAAGTAGAGCGCCTGTGTCGGCACCGTCGTCGTGCGACGATCCGCCGTGCTCGCGTTCGGATCGGCACCGTCGAAAAGCGCGAGGAACGGATGGCGTTTGATCCGCTGCGTCATCAGGTAAACGCTGCGTTGATTGTGATCATACACCGCGCTGTACGGCCCGTGCTGCGTGTAGCCCCAGCCGGTCGGCGACGGAAACGGATGCCCGCGACCGGGCGTGGAATCCAGCTCGCCGCTGACGAGCAGAATCGAATCGCGAATTTCCTCCGCGCTCAAACGACGACGAGGGAACGACGACAAAGCGTCGGGATTCAAGGCTCGGGAGTCGCCTGACTCCTGACTCCTGCCCCCTGTCTCCTGCCCAGCCGCCGCCTGCTGATACGTCGCGCTCAACATGATCAGCCGGTGCATCGCCTTCATCGACCAGCCGCGCT
>JBDHQG010000688.1:0-2758 GCA_039806925.1 Limisphaerales bacterium | reverse complement strand
CTCCGCTCTTCCGATCTTGAGACGCCGCGCCTGTTTCCGCACACGCGGTGGTCGCTGGTGCTGGCGGCCACGCAGAGACATTCGGACGAATCAGCGGCGGCGCTCGAAGCCATCTGCCGCGCCTATTGGCAGCCGCTCTACGCCTACGTCCGGCGTTGCGGGCGGTCGCCCCACGATGCGCAGGATCTCACGCAGGAATTCTTTTGCCGCCTGCTCGAAAAACGCTGGCTCGATTCCGCGGACCGCGAAAAGGGCAGATTGCGAACCTTCCTGATCATCGCCCTCAAGAACTTCATGAGCAACGAATGGCGGCGCGCCTCGGCCCGGCAGCGCGGGGGCGGCCGGCCCCATGTCCCCTTTGACACCTCGGTGGCTGAGTGCCGCTTTGTCGCCGATCAAGGCGGCGCGCCCGATGAAACGTACGACCGGCAGTGGGCGTTGACGTTGCTCCACCTCGCGGTCGGGCGGCTGCGCGCGGAATTCACGGCGGCAGGCAGGCAGGCTGAGTTCGATGTGCTCAAGGAGTGTTTGATGACGGGGCGGGGGACGATGGACTACGCGGACCTGGCGACAAAGCTCGACATGAACGAAGGGGCGGCACGCGTGGCGGCCCATCGCTTGCGAAAGCGTTTCCGTGAAATTTACCGTGAGGAGATTTCACGGACGTTGAGCCATGACGCCGACCTGGACGCCGAATTGCGCCACCTGGCCGCCGCCCTCGTCCGGCAATGAAATGAACCGGACGTGTAACAACAATCCCCGGATTGTTAAGTAACGGGCATGAGCAACGAACCGTCGCGAAAATGTCCCCAATGCGGCGCTCCAATCCAGGAGGACGCGCCCGCCGAGCTATGCCCCGGTTGCCTGATGGCGCTGAACCTCAAAACGGAAACCGTCTTCACCGGCGACACTCCTGCCGTGCAACCGCCGCTGTCGCCCGCCGAACTCGCCCCGCATTTTCCCCAGCTCGAAATCATCGAGTGCCTCGGACGCGGCGGCATGGGCGTCGTGTACCGGGCGCGGCAGAAATCGCTGAACCGGTTCGTCGCGCTCAAGCTCCTCGCGCCCGAGCGCGCGGGCGACCCGTCGTTCGCGGTGCGGTTCGAGAAGGAGGCGCAGGCGCTGGCGGCGTTGAACCATCCGCACATCGTGGCCGTGCATGACTTCGGCCGGGCCGGCGGGTTTTACTTTTTACTCATGGAGTTCGTGGATGGTGTGAATCTGCGCCAGTTGCTGCGAGCCAGGAAACTCAAACCGGAAGAGGCCCTGGCCATCGTGCCGCCCGTGTGCGAGGCGCTGCAATACGCCCACGAGCACGGCATCGTCCATCGCGACATCAAGCCGGAGAACCTGCTTCTCGACAAGGAAGGCCGCGTCAAGATCGCCGACTTCGGCGTCGCCAAAATCCTCGGCGCGGCTCCCCTGGCCGGCGGCCACTCGGACTCGCAGCCCGCCGGCACGCCGCAATACATGGCCCCGGAGCAAAAGGACCATCGCGCCACCGATCATCGCGCGGACATCTATTCGCTGGGCGTGGTGCTTTACGAAATGCTCACCGGCGAATTGCCGGCGGACAAATTGCAGCCGCCCTCGCGTCGCGTGCAGGTGGACATCCGCATTGACGAAATCGTGTTGCGGGCCTTGGAGAAGAAACCGGAGCTGCGCTTCGCCACGGCGGCGGAGTTTCGCACGCAGGTGGTGGCGGCGGCCTCCGGTGGCAGCGGACGCGAGTCCGCTCCATCTGAATCCTCGACCGAAAGTCAGAGCCGGCTCACGCCGGCTGCTACGGGGAAGTCGCGCCTGTCGCCGCTGGCGGTGAGCGGCGCGTGCTGGGTGCCGGTGACGCCGGTGGCCCTCGCCACGGCTTACCTGTTGCTGGAAGGTTCGCGCCAGGGCGTCAGCCCATCCTGGCTGCAGTTGTGCGGAATTATCCCGTTGCTCGGCATCGCCGTCGCCGGCCCGTTCGGGACGACGATTCTCGGCTGGCTGGCCGTCGCGCAAATCCGGCGCTCGCGAGGCCGCCTGCACGGCCTGACGCTGGCGGTGTTTGACGGCCTGGTGTTCCCGCTGATGGCGTTGAGCGCGCTGGTGGCCGTGGCCGGCGTGGCGCTGGCGAAGATGTTCGTTGATTTCCACGGGAACCCGTCCGTCATCGGCAATCCGGCCATTCAGCCGCCGCTCCTGACGGGGCTGGCCAACGGGCTTTCGCAGAAGATCAGACTCGTCGTGCCGCTGGCGGTTCTCGTCGCCGTCGTGGTGGATGTGTTCATCGTCCGCGCCGTGATGCGGGCCGTGCGCAAGGACGCCACCGCCGCTCCGCGCGAAGCCAGCGCCACGGACAATCAAACCAAACTCGCCTCGCTCGCCGTCCTCTTCGCGCTGATGAGCGCGGCGTTCGGAGCGTTCGCGGCCCTGCGCAGTGCCGTCCCCTCGTCGGCGATGGCGGCGGCGTTCTTCTTCGCGGGCGTGGCCATTTTCATGGCGCTGCCCGCGCGCCGCACCGGGGCGGGCGTGAGTGCGATCATCATCGCCGCGCTCGGCATGGTCATCTGGCCGGGGCTGGCGCTCGTCGCCCAGCGGGGTCGGCCGGCACCGCCCGCCGAATCGCCCGGCCCCGAGATCGAACGCGTCCAAGTCTCCAACGAGCAAGCGGTCGTCAAGGCGCGCGGCTCTGACAACGCGGGCCTGATCTTCCTATTCGGAACTGGAACGAATCGCTGGACGCCCGGCGGGCTGTATCTCGAGGCGATGTTCGACG
>JBDHQG010000687.1:0-2760 GCA_039806925.1 Limisphaerales bacterium | reverse complement strand
TTGAACGGCTCCGTCACCACCGAGCCCTACACATGGGAGTTCGAGGATTTGGTCGGAATACACACCATCACCGTCACCGCCGTTGACAGCCTTGGAAACAGCTCCACGTCCGCACCCGTCAACCTCGCGATCCCGGGCACTGTCAGCCTGATCTCCACCGGCGCCGTCTGGCGTTATCTGGATTCCGGCGTTGATCAAGGCACGGCCTGGCGCGCGGCTGAGTTCGACGATTCGGCCTGGCCGGCCGGCCCGGCCAGGTTTGGCACGAACGACCCGGGCATCAGCACCATCGTCAAAATCCGCACGCCGGCAGGGCTGCCACTGTTCACGACGTATTATCGCCGCCTGTTCGAGGCCACGAACACTGGCACGATCACCAACCTCGCCTTCCGCGTCCTGCGCGATGACGGCTGCCTCGCCTACCTGAACGGCGTGGAAATCTTCCGGATGAACATGCCCACCGGCACGGTCACGTTTAACACGCTTTCCCCCGTCGGCGTCGCCGGCACCGATGAATCCGCCTACTTCCCGACCAACATCAGCGTCGCGCAGCTGCGCGAAGGGCCGAATGTCCTCGCCGTCGAGCTTCACCAGTCGTCCGGCACCAGCGATGCCGGATTCGACCTCGGCCTGCGCGGCGTCACCGTGCCGCCCGTGAATTGCCCCCCCATCACCGTCGAGCATCTCGGAAATACCATCCGCCTCTCGTGGACGGGCGGGAGCTTCATCCTGCAAGATTCTGATCGGCCCGAAGGCCCCTTCACCAACCTGCCCGGCGCGACGAGCCCTCACCTCATCACCCTGCCGGTGGGAAACCGTTTCTTCCGGCTGGCTCGGCCGTAGCGGGCCGCCGCCCGCACGATTCCACCCGCCCGCGCGACAAATCCGTTGCCTCGTCACCGCGCGTGACTACACTCCGCGCATCATTTTCCGCATCGCGCGCACCTGATGAAGAACACCGTCTATTTCGACCTCGAAACGCAGAAGTCCGCCGACGAAGTCGGTGGCTGGGACAAAATCCGCGACATGCGCATGAGCGTGGGCGTGACCTACAGCACGCTGCGCGGCGACTACCGCATCTACGGGGAAAAGGATGTCGATGAACTCCTGACCGAGCTCCAGCGCGCGGATCTCGTCGTGGGTTTCAACAATCTCGGCTTCGACTACGAAGTCCTCCACGGCTACACGATCCTCGATCTCACCCAGCTTCCCACGCTCGACATGCTCGTCGAGGTCAAGAAGACCCTGCCGCACCGGCTCTCGCTGGATTCCATCGCCCACGCGACGATGGGCGTGGAGAAAACCTCCGAGGGCTTGCAGGCCATCCGCTGGTTCAGGGAGGGCAAGCTGATGGAGATCGCCGAATACTGCTGCTACGACGTGAAGATCACCAAGCTCGTCCACGAATACGGCGTGGCCAACCGGCAGCTCTTCTACACGAACAAGTTCGGCGCCAGGCTTTCCGTGCCCGTCAGCTGGTAATCTTTCCCAACAAACGCGGGGCGGATCGCCTCCCGGTGATCCGCCCCGTTTGTTTGTCGATCGGAATTTATCGCCGGCCGGCGCGGACGGAGCGCGACGCCGGATCGTTGTCTTGAATGGTCACCGTCAAGGACGAATTTTCCCCGAGCGACACTCCAGACGACGGGTTGCTCAGCGTGACCGTAAACTCCTCGTCAGCCTCGTCAGACGTGTCGTTGAGGATCGGGATGGTGATCGTCTTGGATTTCGCATTCGACCCGAAGGTCAGCGTCCCGGTCTTCGCCGTGTAGTCCGATCCTGCCGTGGCCGAATCGTCGGCCGTGGCGTACTGCACGGTGATGGCGCCCTTGAGCGGGCCCGAACGGGTCACGGTCAGGACGAGGTTCCTCACGCCTTCAACGACGTTCGTGGCGGATACGCTGAATTGAAGCGATCGCTCGTCATCCTGGATGTTCAACACCGCGTTCGTGCGCGAGCCCAGGCGCGCGCCTCCGGCCGGATTGTCCAGCGCCAGCAGCACGGTCTCGTTTCCGTCCGCATCGGAATCGTCCAGGATGTCGATGCTGAACGTGACCTTGGTCTCGTTCTCGTCAAAGGTCACCGTCGTGCCGTGGAAGTCGGCGTAGTCTTCATCCGCCGTGGCCGTGCCGCCCAGGTTGAGAACATCCACCGCGACCCCCGCCGCCTTGCCGCCCGAACGCGTGAGCGTCACCGTGGCGGTCACGCCTGTTTCGCTCACCGAATACGCCGCCGCGCTGAAGGCGATCACGCCGGCGGTGTCATCATCGATGATGGTGAGCGTCGCGGCATCGAGCTCGCCGATGGTCGCGCCGCCACCCGGGTTGCTGATGGAAAGGAGAACGGTTTCGTTGGTCTCGTCGAAGGCATCATTCAGAATCGGAACCTCAATCCTGACCGAGCTCGCGCCGGCGCCAAATTCGACCGTCTCCGTCACGCCCGTGTAATCATCGCCGTCCCCGGCGCTGCCTTCCTCGGTCGTGAAGTCGAACATCACGCCCGCGGCATCCCCACCGGTGCGGGTGACCAGCACCACGGCCGCCCGGGCGGACTCCTTCACGGTGTAGCCCGCGACCTTGAAGCTGATGACGCCGCCGACGTCGTCATCGATCAGGGTGACCTCGGCCTCGGTGACATTGCCAAGCTGGCCGCCCACGGGATTGTCCAGCTGGAGGCCGAAGGTTTCCTCTTCCTCGACCAGATCGTCGCGGACGATTCGAATCGGCACGGTCCGGCTGGTCTGACCAGGGCCGAACGTCA
>JBDHQG010000686.1:0-2761 GCA_039806925.1 Limisphaerales bacterium | reverse complement strand
AGATGAGCAATCACTACAAGCTCTCGAAGTGGAAGGCGGAGGTTGTGGCGCGCGAGCTGGCGGTGAAGGGTCAGCCGGTCGTCATCGTGAATCCCAGCGCGCCGATTGGCCCGCGCGATGTGAAGCCGACGCCCACCGGCAAGGTCATCGTCGATTTTCTCAAACGCGAGATGCCGGCCTACCTCGATACCGGTTTGAACTGGGCGCATGTCCGCGACGTGGCCACCGGCCACATCCTCGCCGCGGAGAAGGGACGCGTGGGTGAGCGCTATATCCTGGGAAGCGCGTCCGGGAACTGGACGATGAAGGAAGCGTTCGCGGTGCTCGCGGAGATCACCGGCCTGCCCGCGCCAAAGTTTCAGGTGCCCTACGCCGTCGCGCTGGCGGCGGCGCATGTGGACGAAACGATCTCACGCTTCACGGGCAAACCGCCCAAGGCTCCAGTCGGCGGCGTGCGCATGGCGAAGTACAAGATGTTCTTCAACCCCGCGAAGGCCATTCGTGAACTCGGCCTGCCGCAGACACCGCCGAAGCAGGCGTTGGTCGACGCGGTGGAATGGTTTCGTGACAATGGTTATGTGAAGCGGTGATGGGCGGCCCAACGGGCGAGTTCAGAATCCCTTCACCTTCCATCCGTCGGGATATAGACGGAGCGACACCGGCCACATCCATCCGCCCGCCACCGCCTGAATGCGCAACTGCACCTTGGTCGGTATGCGCGCTTCGCCACTGACTGGCTGTCCGTCTTTCGTGAGGAAGCCTTCCTCCTCCACGACTTTTTCCACGATGCGAAGGCCGGAGCTCTGAATCATCTGGCGAAATTCCGCCAACGTCCTTTCACGCTCCTGTTCCTTGCCCGGCTGGGACAGAGTCGTCAGATACTGCCTGTCGTTTTCCGGGAAACATGCGGCCACGCGCTCCAGGTCGCCCTCCCGCACTGCCCAGAAAAATGTCTGCAATGCCGACTCAGGCGAATCGAATCCGGCGTTGCTCCAGGCTTCCTTCGCCAGATAGCCCGCCGTCTCCGAAAACTGTTGCGGCAACGCGCCGGATTGAATCTCGGCGGCAAGCCGGCTGTTTTCGACCTTCAGTCGGTCCCATTCCAGTCGCCCGTCGCGAAGCTGCCGCACTTCGTTGCGAAGCCGGAGCAGTTCGGAGCCGGATGCTTCCGGCGCAGGCTGATCACCCAGCTTGGCGCGCAGTGTTTGCAACTCAGAGCGTTGCAATTCGAGCTGCGCGGCTTCTTCGCGGAGCTGACGGAGCAAGTCATTCCGGCCACGCAGGACAGCAATGGCATTTCGTTCCCAGACGATGGCCGCCAGAACACCAATTGCCGCGACCGCCAGGCCAAGTCGTTTGGCGCTCATGGCCCGGTTCCTTTGGTGGCGTTGTTTTGAAGTTTCAGGTTTCCATCCACACGTTGCAACCTGGAGGGGTCGAGCTTGGACTGCACGCTGCCATCACTGAGGCCGACACAGCCGTGGATGGGGCAACGCGAGTAAACGACGTAAGGGTCGCGCTCGTCCGGCGTGGCGGATGGAAATTCGTAGCTCACGCTGGAACCGTCAAACTGCTCCCATGCAATCGCGGGCTTCCTGGCCGTGTCTCCGGGGCAGGTCAAAACTTTGGGCGTCGACAGCATCTTTTTCATCATCAGCCAGTCCAGCGGCAGGGCATTCGTCTTGTGATCGTTCGCCCACATCCGCGCAGCCAGGCCGATTTGCTTGAGGTTGTTGATGCACTTCGTGCTGTCCGCCTTTTCTTTCATCTGCGCGAATGGATCATCCACCGGTGACGCGGTGGCCTCGGGGGACAGGGCGGCGCGCTCGGCCTGCAACCGACGATTCTCCGCCTGAAGTGCCGGCAGTTCACCGATTTGACCGCGCAATACTTCCACCTCGGCCTTGAGCTTCAGCAATTCCTCGCCCTGCTTGCCGCGTTTCTCCATCTCGCGCTGGACGGTGCGGAGCCGCTCCAATTCGACGGCGTCCTGGCGAAGCGGTTCGAGTTCGGAAGTAGCGGCGCGAAGGCTTTCATTCTCGCGTCTCAACTCCAACATCTGGCTCGTCTGAATTCCGAGAACGATCAGGCAGCCCAGGAAAAAGATTCCGAGCGGCAAAGCAGGCGTCCATCGCAGCCAGAACGCCGCGGGCTTCGCGACTTCATCCGATGCCGGACGGAGGTGCGACAGGCGGATGTCTGAAAGGAGCCGTTGCTTCAGCCCGGACGGCGGTGGTGGTTTCGGTGCCTGTCGCAGGAGAGATTCGATGTGTGCGTCGTTCATGGCGGGTAAGCGTTGAGAGTTAGCGCGCTCCAAGTTTGGGCTCGGCGGCCTTCGACCGGAGATGTTCGATGGCTTCGCGGAGGCGGTACTTGACCGTGCTGGTGGCGATGCCCAGCGCCTCGCTCGTCTCCGCCAGCGAGAGACCTTGATAGTAGTGCAAATGGACGGTCGCTCGAATGTCTTCCTCCAGCTGTTCGACCAGGAGATAAAGTCGATGCGCCTGCTCGCGATCCGCCACGGTGTCGGCCGGGCTCGGAGCTTCGGCGGCGCACGTCAGCCACCATTCCTCCTCCGGCTGCTCGTGCGGAACTCTTTGTCGCCGCCAATCGACATACACATGATGCCCGATGCCGTGCAGCCAGGTCGAAAAGCTCGAACGGCCCTGATACGAACCCAGCGCCTGCCAGGCCTTGCTGAAGGTCTTTTGCGTCAGATCGGCGGCATCCTCCTCGTTGCCTGTGAGGCGCCGAAGCCAGG
>JBDHQG010000685.1:0-2765 GCA_039806925.1 Limisphaerales bacterium | reverse complement strand
CCCCGGGCCTTGGTCGCCCGCCCCTGCCCAAGCTCGCGACGAAGTCTTCCGTCGTCACAGCAGAGGAAACCAACCGGTAATCATCCGTTGCCGAGCCCGCACTTGTCACCCCGCATCCCCGCGCCTACGCTGCGCTGACGCGTGCATAAAGTCGCCTTTCAAATCGGGTCATTCACCGTTCATTGGTACGGCGTGCTGCTGGCCGTCGGCATGTTGCTCGGCTTGTGGACCGCCAGCCGCCGCGCGATGCGAGATCGCATTCCACCGGAGCGAATCTTCGACGCGGGCGCCTGGTTGATCATCGGCGCGATCATCGGCGCGCGGGCTCTCTACGTGGTTTCGTACTGGGACCGGCTGTTTCAAGATCCTCTTTACCCCAACGCTCCGTGGACGGAAATCTTCATGGTCCAACGCGGCGGTCTCGTCTTCTACGGCGGCCTGATCGGCGGCGTGGCCGGCGGCCTCCTCTTCGTCTGGATCAAGAAACTGCCGCTCTGGAAATTCGCCGACGCCCTCGCCCCGAGCATCGCCCTGGGCTACGTCCCGGGCCGGCTTGGCTGTCTCATGAACGGCTGCTGTTATGGCCGTGAGACGGGCCTTCCGTGGGCCATCCACTTTCCGGCCGATCACGAAACTCGCGGCCTCGGCGTTCATCCCACACAGGTGTATGATTCGCTCCTCAACCTCGGGCTCTACCTCGGCCTTGCATGGCTTCACCGGCATCGGAAGTTCGAGGGACAGGTCTTCGCCGCGTATTTCCTGTGCTACGCCGTCACGAGATCGTTGGTTGAAGCCTTCCGTGGCGATTATCCGCCGCAGCAATATCTCGGTGGCGTGGTGACGCCAGCGCATCTGGTGAGCCTCTTGATCTTCGCCGGCGGGGCGGCGCTCTATTGGAAGCTCAGCTCGCGCAAACCCGCGACGGCGTAGATCGATGGCCTCCGTCCCCACCTCGACGCCATCGATCTTCATCGTCGGCCCGACCGCCGTCGGAAAATCCGCCGTGGCGCTGCGGCTGGCGGAGCGCCTGGGCGGCGAGATTATTTCCGCCGATTCCATGCAGGTTTATCGCGGGCTCGACATCGGCACCGCCAAACCTTCCCGGGAAGAACGCGCCCGCGCGCGACATCATCTCCTCGATGTGGTCGATGTCACGGAGCCGTTCGACGCCGCCAAGTTCGTTGCGCGCGCACAGGCAGCCGTTGCTGAAACTCAAGCGCGGCACCATCGCCCCGTCTTCTGCGGCGGCACGGGACTCTACGTGAAGGCGTTTCTCGACGGCCTTGGAAACGCTCCACCGGCCGATCCGACAGTTCGCGCCGCACTCGAAGCCGCGCCACTCGACGTTCTGCTGACTGAGCTTTCCGAACGCGATCCGGCGACGTTTGCGCGCATCGACCGGCAAAATCCGCGGCGCGTCATCCGCGCCCTGGAAGTCATCCGCCTCACCGGAAAACCATTCTCCGAACAACGCGCCGAGTGGCGGCGCGAAGATGCAACCGAAAAAAATCGAGCCGCCGCGATCATCGGCCTGTGCCGGGCCACGGATGATCTGCGCGCGCGCATCGATGCCCGCGTGGATCAAATGTTCGCCGAGGGACTCGTTGCCGAAACGCAGACGCTGCTCGCCGCCGGGTTGGAGCAAAATCCCACGGCCCTGCAAGCCATCGGCTACCGGCAGGTGGTGGAACATCTGCGCGGGGAACGTTCGCCCGAGGAAACCATCGCTCTCGTCAAAACCCGCACCCGCCAGTTCGCCAAACGACAGATGACGTGGTTTCGCCGGCAACTTCCTGTCCATTGGCTGGAGATTCCCAGGGAAGAAAGCGTGGACGAAACGGCCGGCAGAGTGGAAGCCGCGCTCCGATTCGCGGGCGCGTAGGCGCCACGAATTCTACCTCGCCTTCCGCTGCCACCAGAGCATCAGTTCCAGTCCCGTCCGGTTCGGATATGACCGTGGCACCCAGCCTCGCTTCAAATCCAAGTGCGGCAGGAACCTCTCCATCAACTCCTCCTGCGTCACGCCAAAGGGCGGCCCCTGCACATCGCGAATCATGTAATGGACGGCGAGAAACTGGCCGCCCGGCTTCAGCCAGCGCAGCACCGCCTGCACGTAGGCGTCGCGGCACGATGGATCGATCGCGCAGAACAGCGTGTGCTCAAACAGCCAGTCGAACGGGGCGGGCGGGGTGTCCTGGAGGAAATCGCACCGGGCGAAGTTTGCGTTCAAGCCCGCCTTCGCCGTCTGTTCGCGACAAAGCCGGATGGCCGACGGCGCGAGATCGAAGCCCGACGCCGCGAAGCCCGCCCTGGACCACGCGCGCACATCGTGGCCCATGCCGCAACCAGGCACGGCGACCGTGCCGCGCGCCAGTTCCGGCTGCGCGGCGAGGAAATCCACCAAGCCCGGCGACGCCTCGCCTTTGTCCCACGGCGTGTCGCCCGCCTGATATTTCCCCTCCCAATCTGTCCCGCTCATTTGGACCGGGTTTGATACGTCCGCGAGTGGCCCGTCCCCGGGATGCTTATCGTGTAGGACTTCGCCGCCGGCTCGACCGAGAGCTTGATGTAATGCCCTTCGCATTTCTCCGGGAGGTTCGCGATGAATTCATCCGCCGTGTTGTTGATGTCATCGGCCCGCACGTTTTTGTGGGCCTGATACATCGCCTGGATGCAGGGCGAGGACTTCAGCGCGTCCACCGTGGATTTAGCCGTTCCCTTGCGCGGGCCGTTGTTCATCACCGAAACCGTCGGCGCGAGGCTGT
>JBDHQG010000684.1:0-2767 GCA_039806925.1 Limisphaerales bacterium | reverse complement strand
CACGCCGTCCACTTCAAACAGGACGTTCGCCGGGCGGATGACCGCCACCCACGATTCGAGCGGGCCCTTGCCCTTGCCCATTCGCGTTTCGAGCGGCTTCTTCGTGAAACTCTTCTGCGGGAAGATGCGGATCCACACCTTGCCGCGGCGCTTCATGTTGCGGTTGATGGCGACACGCGCCGCTTCGATTTGCTTCGTGTCCAGCCAGCAACGCTCCAGCGACATCAGCCCGTATTCGCCGAACGCCACCGTGTTGCCGCTGCTGGCGAGGCCAGCGCGGTTACCGCGGTGCATTTTGCGATACTTCACTCGTGACGGCATCAACGGCATATCAGTTTCCTATTGGCTAAAAGGTTCTCGTCGGGTTGTTCTCAGCCCTGCGCGGCCACCGGCGCGGCGGCCTCAGGAGCCTTGGCCTTCGTCGGCTTGTTTTCGCCCTTGCAGATCCAGCACTTGATTCCGAGCTTGCCGTAAACGGTGAACGCCTCCGCAAAGCCGTAATCAATGTTCGCGCGCAGCGTGTGCAACGGCACCCGGCCCTCGCGATACGACTCGACGCGGGCCAGCTCGGCGCCGCCGAGGCGGCCGCCGCAGCGAATCTTGATGCCTTCCGCGCCGAAATCCATCGCGGTCTGAATCGCCTTCTTCATCGCGCGGCGGAACGACACGCGGCGCTCCAGCTGCAACGCGACGTTCTCCGCCACGAGCTGCGCATCCGTCTCCGGCTGCTTGATCTCGAGGATGTCGACGTAAATTTCCTTGCCGGTCAGCTTGCTCAATTCTTCCTTGAGCTTGTCGATTTCGGAGCCCTTGCGGCCGATGACCACGCCCGGACGAGCCGTGAGAATGGTGATGCGGCAGCGAGTCGCGGCGCGCTCGATCAAAATCTTCGGCACGCTGGCGGACTCGAGCTTCTTCTTCAGGATCTCGCGGATCCTGCGATCCTCGGCGAGCAGCTTGCCGAAGTCCTTCTTGTCCGAATACCACTTGGAACGCCAGTCGCGATTGACGGCGATACGCAGGCCAATTGGATTAGTCTTTTGACCCATAGATCAGTTAATTATTGCTCTCCTCGTCCTGGCCATCCGTCAGCACGATTCTAATGTGGCAGCCACGCTTGAGGATCGGACCCGCCGAGCCACGTGCCTTGGGTTGAAAACGCTTGTAGGTCGAGGCCGCACCCGCGACCGCTTCCAGCACGATCAGATTCTCGGCCTTCGCATTGTTGTTGTTCTCCGCGTTGGCAATCGCGCTCTTCAGCGCCTTGGCCACCGCGCGCGCCGACTTGCGCGGAACCACCGCGAGCACCGCCTGGGCCTGCAACGCAGGCAGTCCCTGAATCTGACGGACAACCTCCCGCATCTTCTGCGGGGACATCCGGAAATTTCTGTAGATGGCTTGAACTCGCATAAACTATTTCGCTTCCGCCTTGGCTGTGTGCGCGCCGTGCTTCTTGAACGTGCGCGTCAGGGAGAATTCACCGAGACGATGGCCCACCATGTTTTCCGTCACAAACACCGGGTTGAACACCTTGCCGTTGTGGACCGCGAAGGTCAGGCCAACGAAATCAGGCGTAATCATCGACCGCCGCGACCACGTCTTAATCGGGGCCTTGGACTTGGTTTCCTTGGCCTTCACGATCTTGTCCAGCAGGTGGAAATCGACAAACGGACCTTTTTTAATCGAGCGTCCCATAGTTCAAATCACTTGAGTTTCATCGGGCGACCGTCACGGCGAACCAGAATGAAGCGGTTCGAGAACTTCGTGCGAATGCGGGTCTTGCCACCCTTGGCCACCTTGCCCCACGGCGACATGAGCTGCTGCCAGCCGCCGCCAGACTTCGACTTGCCGGCGCCACCCCCATTTGGATGGTCAACCGGGTTGCGAGTCACACCGCGGTTGATCGGGCGGATGCCGCGATGACGGGAACGGCCCGCCTTGCCGAGAATGACATTCTCGTGCTCGATGTTGCCCACCTGGCCAATCGTCGCGAAGCAGTTCTCGTTGATCTTGCGGATTTCACCCGAAGGCAGGCGAATCTGCGCGTAGCCTTGGTCGCGGGACATCAAGGTCGCCGCCGAACCCGCGCTGCGCACCATCTGGGCGCCGCGTCCAGGAACGATTTCGATGTTGTGAATCGGGAGACCGACCGGAATCGTCCTGAGCGGGAGGGAATTTCCAACGTTCGGCTCCGCGGCATCGCCACTCATCAGCTTGGCACCCACCTGAAGGCCGACCGGAGCCACGATGTAGCGCTTCTCGCCGTCCGCATACTGGAGCAGGGCCAGACGGGCCGAGCGGCCCGGATCATATTCAATCGCGGAAACCGTCGCCTCAACGCCGTGCTTGTTGCGCTTGAAATCGACCAGACGCAGCTTCTGCTTGTGACCACCGCCGATGCCGCGCGCAGTCATGCGTCCGTAGCAGTTACGACCACCGGTTTTCTTCCGGATCGTGACCAGGCTTTTTTCCGGCTTCGTCTTCGTGATCTCGTCATACGACGCGATCGTGATGTATCGCGTCGAAGGCGTAAGCGGTCTAAATGTCTTAACTGGCATAAAATCAAAAACGTTACCAAGTCACAGCTTGGAGCGGCGCGGCCATCAATCCTGTTCCCAGTCGGGAAATCAGTTATCGGTCCCGCCGATTTGTTATGCTGTCCCTGACCCTGTGGGGTAAGGGAGCGCAGAGGTTAGGCAAACAGAATTCAGGGTGCAACAAGTTTTTGGAATTTTTTTACCATGCGCTTGTCACGGGCCTAAATCCC
>JBDHQG010000057.1:0-12230 GCA_039806925.1 Limisphaerales bacterium | reverse complement strand
ATCCGGAATGGCTCGCCGCCGGCGCCTTC
Source organism: Limisphaerales bacterium (assembly GCA_039806925.1). Lineage (GTDB taxonomy): Bacteria > Verrucomicrobiota > Verrucomicrobiia > Limisphaerales > JADJPG01 > JADJPG01. The sequence goes on along the minus strand of JBDHQG010000057.1, from coordinate 12,201 downwards.
CGCATGAGCCTCGACGCGATCCCGTACCAGAACTACGAAGTTCAAGTGGCGACGAATCTCACGGCCGGCTGGCAACCGTTGGTCACCCTGGCCTACACGAACGGCGTCCTGCCGATCATCGATCATTCCGCGACCAACGCGTCCCCGCGCTTCTACCGCGCCCGCCTCGCGCCCTGACGCCTCGCGCCGATGGGCCTCGTCGGAGAATCAGCTTGCGATGGTGGAGCAGGCGGGAGAACGATTGCCCCACTCACCATGTCCAGGACCACTCGTCGCGAATTCATCCGGCGCACCGGAATCGGTGTGGCCGGCCTCACCGCTTTGAACCTCCCGCTCTCCGCGCGCGCCGCCGCCCGTGCCGGACGCGCCGAAGCCATCCCCAATCATCGCGCGATGGATGTGCCCGGCGTTCACGCGTACCCGATGGAGCACAGCATCGCCGCCGGCGACACGCTCGAACTCTGCGTCAGCGCGAGCGTGCCGCATTCGATGACCATCTGCCGGCTCGGTCTGAATGTGGATGATCCGGCGGGTGACACGGTGCTGGCCGATCTCGGTGCGCAAAACGCCACGCCGCAGCCGATTCATCCCGGCTCGTATGTTCACATCGCGAAGGGACTGCGCGGCGCGCTGAAGGCGTTCTCCGTCGAGTGCTGGGTGCGGCCGTGGGACATCACGAAGCTCCAAGGCGTCGTGAGCCAGGAGGACAAGGATTCTTCGGAAGGATTCGCGCTCGGCGTCGGCAAGGATGGTTACGTGGGCTTCTATCTCGGCGACGGTGTTTCGCCCGACGAAGCCGTCGTGCATCGCACCAAAACCGGCGTGGTCACGCGCAACAAGTGGAATCATCTCGTCGCGACGTGGGACGGGAAACGTAAGCGCGTATACGTGAACGGCGAGGAAACCGCCGTATGGGATTTCACCGGCACGCTCAAGCCCGGAGCGCATCCGTTGCGTCTCGGCGCGATGGCGCAGGGCGGCGTGGTTCAGCATTTCCTCGAAGGCGACATCGCCATGCCGGTGATGTACAGCCGCGCGTTGACCGTGGAACAAGTGAAACAGCGCTTCGAGGCGAAAGGGCTCACCGGCGCGCGCGGTCGCGATGTGATCGGCTGCTGGGCGCTACGCGAGGAACAGGGCGAGCGCGTCGCCGACGCGTCCGGCAGCGGACGTCATGGGCGCATCATCAATCACGCGACGTGGATGATCGGCGGACCCAGCTTCAAGGCGGCGGTGGAACGCTTCGGCAATTACGATCCGAAGAAGGACACCGAACGCGGTCACGGGCTGCGCTTCGCGTCGGACGATCTTTACGACTGTCGCTGGGCGGTGACGCATCGCTGGAAGGTGCCGTCCGACGCGCGGTCGGGCATCTACGTCGCGCGCATGAAGTTCAGCTTCGACGGCAAGGAGCGGTTGTATCATTGCACATTCCTCGTGCGCCGCGCGCCGCGCCGCCGCAAGGCGCCGATTCTTTTCGTCTGCGCCACGAACACCTGGCGCGCTTACAACGGCACGCCCTTCGCCATTACGCCGCCGGAGTTGAAACAGGTCTGGGGCACGGGCGGCTACGGGCCGGATCGCGGCCTGCCGGCGTACTGCCTCTACCGTGCGCACGCGGCGGGGCAGGGCACGTACCAGGTGGGCCTGCACATGCCGTGGCCGGCGGCGGGACCGTACGTGCGTTACGGCGGCGCGACGGATTATAGCCACCTGATGCGCGCGGATCGTTTCCCGCAAACGTGGCTGGAGGAACAGGGCTACGACTACGATCTCATCAGCGACGTGGACTGGCATCGCGATCCCGCCCAGCTTCGCGGTTACAAGGTGGTGATGATCGTTGGCCACAACGAATACTGGTCGCTGCCCATGTATCGCGGCGCGGAAAAGTTCCTGCGCGACGGCGGCAATCTGCTCGTGCTCAGTGGCAACACGCTCGGCTGGCGCGTGAGCTTCAACGACGACTGCACGATCATGGAATGTCGCAAGGTCGATGCGCCCGGCGATCAGGTGCCGAAGTCGCGCCGCGGCGAGGCGTGGCACAGCCAGGACGGATTGCGCGGCGGCCCGGCGCGCGAATGCGGCATGGCGGGTTATCGCGTCATCGCGCTCGACATCATCGGCTGGAACAATCAATCGAACCCGAAGAACTTTGGTCCTTACGTGGTGGAGAACGACGCGCACTTCCTCTTCAACACGCCGGAGAAAAGCGGGCTGAAGAACGGTGACAAGTTTGGTTGGGGCGGCGACGGCAAGTTCCCGATGGCGAACGGACACGAAGTGGACATCCGCCCGTCCACCTTCGCCGCGCTGCAAGTCGAGCCGTCGCCCGAGGGCGGTGTGGTGCCGCAAGACCCTCCCGGCATCACGCGCATCGCGAACGGCATTCTGCCGTGGAAGGAAGGCGGCCAGGCGATGGATTACTTCTTCCGCGTCATCAAGCCGAAGACCGATCAGGGCGGGGAAGTGATTTTCTGGGAACGCCCGGACGGCGGCCGCGTGTTCAACGCCGGCGCCATCGGCTCAGGCTGGGCGCTGCACGCGGACCCGAAGTGGGCCGCGGTTGTCCGCAACGTGCTGCATCATTTTGGAGTGAGCCGTTCAGCTTAAATCAGGAGGCAACTCTCATCGCTTCGCCGACGGTTCTCCCAGTTCGGCGCATACGAGTTCCTTGTCGTTGCGGGCGAAGACGCGTCGGTTGGCGTAGGCGGGCGGAGGCCACACGACGTTGCGGCCATTGAAGGGATGAGTGGGCTCCAGCAGCCGGGCGCGGCCCAGTTCGTGATAACCATGCGGGCTGAGACGGGTACGGATCAGGTTGCCTTGGTCCGTGAAGAGCAACACGGAATTTCCATTCAGAGTCAGGTGGACGCACGCGCCATTTTTCAAGGACGTCACCGAGTTGGTTTCCCAGAGCACATGACCGGTGGCGGCTTCCACGCAGATGAGTTCGCCGGACGTCCGTGCGGAGTAGATGTGGTCGCCCTGGAAGAGGGGAGTGGACGTGTTGCTCCAGACACGTTTCGTCGCGGCTTGCGAGAATTTTCCGGGCTCCGAATGCCGCATACGGTCAGAAATGGTGGGGCGCATTGCGCCGCACGCGAGGCGACGTTACGCGGCCCGCTTCAAGGCTTCCTCCATGCGGCAGCAATTTCGCCCGCCAAGCTTCGCTTCATAAAGCCTCGCGTCGGCGGCCCTGATAAGCTCCGCCGCCGTGCGCTCGAATCCCGGCCATTGCGCGAAGGCCACGCCCACACTCGTGGTGATCTTGAGCTGCTGGCCGGCGACATCGACCTGAAGTTCCTCCACTGCCTCGCGCAGACGCTCCGCCAGGGAGCCGGCTTTCGAGAGATTGCACTCCGGCGCAATGACCGCGAACTCCTCGCCACCGTAACGCGTCACGAGGTCCATCTTGCGGATCGTCCCATCCAGCGCCTTCGCCACCGCCTGCAACACCTGATCGCCCACCGGATGCCCGTACGTATCGTTGAATTGTTTGAAGTGGTCGATGTCGAGCAGGCAGAGCGCGAGTGGACAGTTCGTCCGGCGCGCGCGTTCCAGTTCGCCGGCCAGGCGTTCGTCGAACGCGGCGCGATTCGCCACGCCCGTCAACGCATCCGTGCGCACCTGCTGCTGGAGCTGCTGGTTCTGGCCCTTGATGCCGATGTTCTCCATCACCGTCGCCGCGCCGAGCGCGGCGATTTTCTCCCGCGCCTCCTCCTGGAGATCGCGGAAGGTTTTGTCGGTGCCGGCCTTCACCGAGAGCAGCTGGCCGTAGGCTTTCCAATCACGGACAATTTGATCGTAGAGCCCGGCCCACGCCGCCTCGTCGATCTCGAAGTGCTCCTTCACCAGCTGGAGAATCTCCTCCACCTTGCCGCCGCGCTCCTCCTTCGAGTCGCACAGCAAGGCGGCCGTGACATCGGCGATGTGCAGCACGCGGCCTGCGGTCACCCGGCCGTTCAGCGAAGCCGGTGCCGCCGCATCGTGAGACGCGGATATCGTCCGCCAGATGCTGTCCGGCAGTTTCCAGTCTTGCAGCAGCTGCACGCCCGCTTCGATGTGATTGGCCCCGAGCTTCTCCTTTTCGATTGCCAGCAGCGCCTGCGGCTGCATCGCGGCTTCCGCCAGCACCGTCTCGTAGAGCCGGGGCACGGCGCACGCGACCGCCATTTGTCCGATGTGGTGGAGCAACCCGATGATGAAGGCCTCGTTCGGATCGATCCGTCCGGCATTCGTCGCAAACGTCTTGGCCGCCACCGCGCAGGCGAGCGAGCGGGACCAGAACAAATCGAAGTTGAAGCCCGGCGAAACCTCGACGCGCGCGGAGGAAACCAGCGAGAATGACAGCGCCATCAGCTGGACGCCGCGCAGGCCGATCTGGTTCACCGCCTCGTCCAGCGTGGCAATCTGCCGCCCGAAGCCGGCCGAGGGCGAGTTCACGAACTTCAACATGCGTCCGGCCAGCGCCGGATCGCTGCTGATGGTTCTTGCGAGATCGTCGAGCGAAGTGTCGTCGGAGCGCGCAAGTTCGAGAATCTTCAGCGCCACGCCCGGAGGACTCGGAAGCTGGTTGGATGCCTTCAGCCGTTGAAACAAGTCGTTGCCCATAGGTCCAGTCTGGATGAACGCAGTGGGTCCCACGCACCGTTCAGTGCTGGAAATCCGGCTTGGAAGAATTGGTTTCGCCCAGATGCCCTTCCGGTCAATTCCGAGACCACAACTGCCCCGTGGGACGCGCCCACTTGCCTCTGTCATCGGCAGGGGCAACGGCGAGTTGAGCGCGGCGGAAGAGAATCAACCCTTCGGCGCAATCAGCTACCTCGATGCGCTCTGAGGCGAAGCCTCGATGGCGATGTCCGACCAATAGCCAAACTCCCACGCCCAGCCGTTGGCGGCGTTTTCGAGGCGCAGAGTCATTGTTCTCCCGGCGAACGGCGTGAGGTCGACGTCGTATTGCGACCAGTTGCCGCCCGCGGGCTTCACCGTGGTGCGATAAAGAACCGCATCATCGCCATACACGCGCAGCTCCCAATCTCCCTGCTCGTGGGCCGCCGCGTGAAATCGAAGCGTCACCTTCGGCGCGGAGGGCAGTTTCACCCGCCGCTCCAGCACCGCCGGCTTCTCGCGATTGAACGGATGCGTCATCAGCACGTTCCGGCGGCCGGCAAATTCCGTGAGCTTGCGCGGCGTGCCCTCGAACTCCGGCGCGTTCACCTTCCAGTCCGGGTTCCAGAGCGACACGCTCTCCATGTCCACCGGCGGATACGCCACGGCGCTCCTCTTCACTCCGGCGTTCTCATCGCCGAACACCTCCTTGCGCAACGCCGGCGTCCACGCGCGGTTGTCGCCCGGCGGATTCAGCAGATACCACATCATGTCGCGGAAATCCTTGTCCGGGATCACTTCGAGCCCCTCGGGCATCAGCGACAGTTCACTCGTGCGAATCTTTGGCTTGCCGCCCTCCTGCGCGATGTCGCTCTTCGCGATCACATGCTCGGTCGGTCCCGAAGCGACGAGCTTCAGGCGCGCCGGCGTGTCCTCGACGATGCGCCCGCTCACGCTGCTGCCGTCCTTCAATTCCACTTCCGTCGTGCCGTAACCGTTCCCGACAACCTCGTTCGGATCGATGATGTTGTGCAGGAGCGCATCCAGCGTGCTGCGCCCAACGCCGGTAAGATCAGGCCCGACATCCGCGCCTTCGCCGTAGAGCTTGTGACAGACGAAGCAGGTGCGCTTCGCCACTTCGTAGCCGGCCTTCAAATTGCCCTGCTCCGCGAGAACGACCTTCCGTTTGTCGGCGATCAGCTTGAGCTTGTCGTCGCCCGACGCGCGGTACTTGCCGAGAATGCGATTCGCGTGATCGACCACCGTGGCGTCCGGGCTCTTCGCCAACGCACGACGCGCGGTCGCAGAAACATCCTGCGGATCGGCGACCTTCGTCTCCAACGCCGCCATCAACGCACGGCTCCACTTGCTGCGGGTCACGAGCACGTCCGCCGCAGTGCGCCGCGTCGGCAGCGTGAAGTTCTTCCACGCATCCGTCATCACGTAGCCGATTTCATCGCCGCCGAACACCGCGAGGGCGCGAATGCCCTCGGCGAGCACCGCCTGGTTCGACTTCTCGGTCTTGAGCAGCTTGATCAATTCACCCTTCGAGGATTCATCCTTCGACTCGCGCGCGGCCTGGATGCCTTTCAAACGATCCTCCGTGCCGGCATGGCTGTCATTGATCTTCGCGACCAGCACGCGGCTGGCGCTCGTATCGCCGAGCAACGTCGCGAGACGGCGCGCCTTGTCGGCCACGGCGGGATTCGCGGTCAGCTTGGCGAAGATCGGTTCGAGCGGAACCGTCGGCGGCGCGGCCTTGGAGCGGAAGCCGGCGATCAATCCATCGAGCGCGGCGTTCACGAGATTGGTTTCCTGCGCTATGCCGCCGAGGATGCGCATCGCGTAGTTGAGATGCTTCTCGCGCATCGCAGGATCGGAGAGATCGCAGACGCGCCGCATGATGCGGTTCATGACGTAGTTGTTCATCGGCCAATCGGAGATGGCGGAGTCCTTGGCGTTTTCCATGAACCCGAGCGCGTGCCCGGCATCGAACGCAATGATCGGCTCAATCGCCATCCAGTAAACGAACGGCAGCACTGGATCGTCGGGATGGAACGGGCTCTTGTGCAGGTCCGACATCACACCGCCCATCACGACTTCGTGCAGCGGGATGGCCGGCGGAGTGTCCACCGTCAGCGAACCGGAGTTGAACTGCCGCGCCGCCGTCGCGACTGCGAGACGGACGGAGTCATCCGGGTCGCGCGCAAGTTTCGCCAGCGCCTTCATCGAGAACGCAAACGGGTAACCGCGTTCGCCAATCAAACGCGCCGTCCACGCGCGCACCGCGGCGTTCGTGTCCTTCACGGTGTCCTCAAAGAGGATCTCCTCCAGCGCGCCCGCCGTGTGCAGCGTCCAGAGGGCGGCAAGACGCGTGTCGGCAGCCGCGCCCTTCTTTGCGAGCGTGATGATCTTGGAATCCGGATGCAGCGTGTGGACGAGGTCCGGATCACGACGTTCCGTAATCACGCGCTGCGCCATGCGGCGCTGCCAGCTGTTTTTGCTTTCGAGCAATCCAGCAAGTTCGTCCATGCTGAGCTTCGCGAGATTCATGTCCTTCGACGGACGGCTCGGCACGGCTTTGTCCGGCTGGTCGCCGGTCCACACCACGCGCCAGATGCGGCCAAGCTCGCGGTCCACGCCCTCGGGATCGGCCTGCGCATTCTGGTAGCACGGATAACGATCACACCAATCCATGATCCACATCGCGCCATCAGGACCGGTCTGATTGCTCACGGGCCGGAACCAATGATCGTCGCACACGAGGAAATTTCCCGCGCCGACGTCCCATGTGCCCTTGTCCGGCCCGAGCAACGTCGATTCCTTCGTCGCCTTGTAGGTGGAGCCAACAGGCGTGAGCCGATCACAGTTGATGGCGTTTTGGTGGATGTTCCCGAGATACGCGTGCCCGCGCCATTCCGTCGGCCATTGGTCGCCCTGATAAATCGTGATGCCCGCGTGCGCCGCGCGGTAGTGGCGCCAGTCCGCGATGGCCGGCAGGCCCTTGCTCGGCAAATCGCCCGCGTAGCCATAGGGATTTGCCCATGTGCCGCCCTGGCGATTGTATTGGCCGCCGGGCGCGAGATGGAAGATGTGATGAATCACGCACGCGCTCACGAACGCGTCGCCGCGCTCGTTCCAGTCCACACCCCACGGATTGCTCGTGCCGTCGGCGAAGACCTCGAACTTCTTCGTCTTCGGATGAAAGCGCGCGAGCGCGGCGTCCATCACCACGCCGTCGTCCTCGGGGTCGTTCGGGTTCTTCACCTTCGAGTGCGTGAAGACGCCGTGCGTCATGTAGAGCCAGCCGTCCGGTCCCCACGCGAAACCGTTCAGCAGCTCGTGACGATCTTCGAGCCCGAAGCCGGTCATCAACGTCGTGGTCTTGTCCGCCTTGTCGTCGCCGTTGGTGTCTTCGAGGAAATAAAGATTCGGCGCCGCACCGAGATAGACACCGCCGTTGCCAAGCGCAATCCCGGTCGCAAGTGAGAAGCCGTCGGCGAAGACCGTGACCTTGTCCGCCTTGCCGTCGGCATCGACGTCTTCGAGAATCTTGATGCGGTCGCGGCCCTTCTGTCCCTTCGCCGCGCCCTTGGGATATTCGTAGAGCTCCACGACCCAGAGACGCCCGCGCTCGTCCCATGTCATGGCGACGGGATTCACGACTTCCGGTTCGCTGGCGAAGAGGCGGACCTCGAAGCCCTTCGGCACCTTGAATTTCTTCTGCGTCTCCAGCGGATGCAGCGCGGGATCCTTCACTCCGCGTCGAACTGGATCGTTGTCGAGCATGTTGCCCGGCGGCTGGTTCGTGTAGATCGGGAAGCCGAGATTTTTGCCGAGGTCCGGCCGGTAATCCGCGGCGGGCAGCGACAACGAAAGCCCGAGGCCCAGCGAAAGGAGCGCGATGCGTGTCATAAGAGATTGGCGAAAGAGTAGGCAGTTGGACGGGAGCACGGCAACGGGATTCAACGACTTCAACGTGCTGCCGCGTCCCGCCGGCGACGTGTTCGGCTTTTCAGGCTTCCTTGCTAATGAGAACAACGTTTCTTTCGTGCGCCCCGGCGGCACGTTAAGGCGGCACGTTAATTCACCACGTTGAACGGCGGCTGGCCGAGCAGCACGCGGCGGCAGTTCTGGCTGCCTTTCACGCGCATGTCGATGAGCCCTTCCTCCGAGTAGAACGCGGCGTGCGGGTTGATGATGATGCGGTCGTGCGCCGGGTGATTTGGATCGCGCCACGCCTTGATGAGCGGATGGTCGGGCGAGGGCGGTTCCGTTTCCAGCACGTCAATGCCTGCGCCGCGCAGGTGGCCGGACGTCACGGCATCGAGGACAGCGAGCACATCCACCACGCCACCGCGCGAGGTGTTCACGAGGAATGAGCCGGGACGCATCTTCGCGAGGGTGTCGCGGTTGAGCAGATGCTTCGTCTCCGGCGTGAGCGGACAGTGCGCGCTGACGACGTGGGCCTGCGCGAGCAGTTCGTCGAGCGTTTCGACGGAGCGGATGCCGAGGGACTTGTCGCGGCCTTGCGGCACATGCGGATCGTAATAGATCACATCCATCCCGAGCGCCTTCGCCCGCAGCGCGGCGGCGGTGCCGATGCGGCCAATGCCGACGACGCCGAAAACGCGCCCGCGCAGACGCAGCACGGGAGCGACCTGGGTGTAGCTCCAGTCGCCCTGCGCGTTTTGCAGGCGGGTGTTCAGCGAATGGATGCCGCGCGTGAGCGTGAGCATCATGCCGATGGCGGAGTCCGCGACGTCCTCGGTGCCGTAGTCGGGAATGTTCGCGACGGTGATGCCGCAGGCGCGGGCGGCGGTGCGATCGACATTGTCGAAGCCGACGCCGCAACGAACGATCAGTTTGCACTTCGTGAGCCGTGCGATGGTCGCCGCCGAGAGCCCGAGGTAGTGGTAAACCATGACGATGTCGGCGTCTTCGATGCGCCCGGCCAGTTCGCTTTCGGTCTTCGCGTCGAGGGCGATGACATCGGCGAGATCGCCGAGGATGCGGCGTTCGTGTTCCAGCTCGCCCGTGATGAAATCCGTGATGACAACTTTCGCGCGTGCGCTCATGTGATGTGCGGAGAAACTCCCGTTCGCAGCGAAACGAGGCAAGGCGAAACCTGCAACGTGCAATGTCCAACGTGCCGCCGGCAGCACGTTAAAGAAGTCGCGCGGCGCGGATGGCCGGAACATCGATGATGGCGGTGCTGCTGGCGGGATGCTCCACCGCGCGGACGAGCGCGGTGATCATTTGGCGGAGCGTCACGAGGCCGAGACGTCTTGCGCCTTCGCGCGTGGCGGGAAGCAATTCGCCGATCCAGTAGCCCGGCAAGATCAGATACGGCCACCGGTGGCCCGGGCCCAGGATGTACCACGGACGAAGCACGGTGGCGTTCATTCCAGTCGCCCGCAATGTGGCTTCGGCTTCCGCGCGCACGGCCTGGTAGGCTTTCATCATCGGCGCGGGCTGGGCGACGCTGACGTAGATGAAATGCCGGATGCCCGCCTCCTTCGCCGCCGCGATGCCAGCTTTCGCGGACACGAGATCGATTTCGCGAAACTGCTTCGCCTTCGCCGGTCCCGGGTGCGCGACGCCGACGAGTTGGATAAACGTGTCCGCCGGAGCGATCCGGCTGGCGAACGTTTCCGCCCGCAACGCATCGCCGACTGCGGCTTCGCATCCGGCGGCCAGCTTCTGTTCCGAACCGGGCCGCACCAACGCCCGCACTTGATGACCGCGCCGGAGCAGTTCGGGAATCAGATGCCGGCCCAGGTAGCCGGTGCCGCCGGTGATGAAGATGTGTTTCGGATGCATGATGCCGGGCAACGCCCGCCGGAGACTACGACCGATCCTGATGACCGGATGCAAGCGGATCGGCGGGAGCGCCCGAAGATGGCGCGAGCCGGAGAAAACGATTGTCAGTGGAAAGCCCATTCCCTAGCGTCGCGCACCGAAGGCACGCGTTGAGAAGCCGTCGTTGAATCGGGCCGGTTGAACGCGCGCCGCATGAGGCAACGTATGAGAATCAATCACTGGACGATCGGTTTGGCCGCCGCAGGATGCGTGAGTCTCCCCGGCATCGCGCGCGCGGAGGAGCAAGGCAGTCCGCTGTTCACCGCGCTCTCCTCCACCACGATCAGCGGCTACGTCAACACCTCGATACATTGGAACCCGGGCACGGGCAACGGGCAGGTTCCGGCTTATTTCTACAACACGTCGGGCAAGCAGGATGGTTTCAACCTCAACGTTGTTGACCTCACCCTCGAACGCGAACTGGACGACGCGGTCTGGTCCGCCGGCTACAAGGTCCAGCTCTGGTTCGGCCCTGACGCGCGGACGTTCGGCTCGACGCTGGATGCGGGCGGGATCGACTCCAGCGCGGCCGCCGTGCGACAGGCACATGTCACCTTGCGCGCGCCGGTCGGGAACGGCCTGGATTTCAAGGTCGGCGTGTTCGATGGCTTGCTGGGCTACGAAAGCCACGATGCGGGACGGAATCCCAACTACACGCGCTCTTACGGAACCACGCTCGCGCCGCATTCCCATACCGGCGTTCAAGTTTCCTATCCGTTTGCCTCATGGCTGGGCGCGGCCTTCGCCGTGGCGGACACGGTCGGCCCGGTGATCAATGCCAGGGCGAACCCGCCGAAGGCCGAATCGTTCAAGGCCTATTCCGGCCTCGTGGCGTTGAGCGCGCCGGAGGAGTGGAGCTTTCTCGGCGGCTCGGCGCTCTACGGCGGCGTGGTGAATGGCTACAGCCGCCGCGCGGATTGGGATCAGACCGTGTGGTACGCGGGCGCCACATTGAACACGCCCCTGCCCAGCCTGCGGCTTGGCGCCTCGTATTCATATTTGGGCACGTCGGATTTCAACGCGGGTAACGACGACTACGCCAACGCCGCCGCGCTGTATGGCTCCTTCCAGCTGACGGAGAAGCTGAGCCTGCACGGCCGCGCGGAATACGCCTGGTCGAGCACCGGGCTGTTTGACGGCAACACGGGAATCACTGGTGGCAACAGCGAGGTCTTCGCCCTGACCGGCACGCTCCAATATGATCTGTGGCGCAATGTCATCAGCCGCCTTGAAGTGCGCTGGGATCATCAGGCCGGTGACGGCGACATGCCGGGCTATGGCGGGGAACCCTCCGGGGTCGGCGGAGGCGGAAGCGGCGGAGGCGGGCTGGGCGGCCACCTGCGCAACGCGGTGCTCATCGCGGCGAACGTGATTTACCAGTTCTAAACCGGAACGATCGTTTGGATTTTCGACCCGGTGACGGATCGACCGGGTCGGACAAGCTTCCTGTTTGATGCAAGCCTGACGGTACAAGGTGGACTCGCGATCCGGTCTGACCGCGGAGGACGGCGAGCGCGGCTTCGATCTGCAAAGATTCTTTTGTCCAGGGCGTGACTTTTCCGCGACCAATCCATCAACAGATCAAAACCATGAGCGATCCAGCGGCAAAACTTTGCGAGCAGGCCAGGGCGGGCGACAGGGAGGCGGCATCGACCCTTGTCTCTCTTTACTACGAACGCATCTTTGCCTGGCTTCGGCGCCTCACCGGCCACGAGGAGGATGCCGCCGATC
>JBDHQG010000683.1:0-2774 GCA_039806925.1 Limisphaerales bacterium | reverse complement strand
GCCACGTGGGACGGCCAGCTCAACGCGGACCTGCGCGCGAACTATTCGTTCCAGGCGGACTTGAGCGGCAGCCTGAAGGTCGAGGTCAATGGAACCGCCGTGCTCGAGGCGTCCGGAGACAACGCGACTTCGCCCCTGAGCAAACCGATCCAGCTCAACAAGGGCTCGAACAGCTTTCGCGCGACCTTCACGTCGCCGGCGGCTGGCGCGGCCTTCGTCCGGCTCTCGTGGACGGAGAAGCCGCCGTTCACCGGGCCGATCCCGAGTGCGGCCTTCACTCACGCGACGACGGCGGAACTCGCCAGGTCGATTCAAGTGCGCCTCGGACGCGAGCTGTTCCTCGATCATCGCTGCATCAAGTGTCACGCCGACGCGAAGCTGGCGGAGACGGGCGTGCCGGAGTTGAAGATGGACGCACCGGGCTTCGAGGGGATCGGTGCGCGCCGGAATTACGACTGGATGGCGCGCTGGATTCTCGATCCGAAATCGCTGCGGCCCAGCGCGCAGATGCCGAAGCTGCTGCACGGCGCGACGGCGAAGGAGGATGCCGAGGCGATGGCGGCGTTTCTCGCGTCGCTCAAGACGGGCGGCGACGTGAAGTTCAGCACCGTTGCCTACAAGACGACGCAGAACGAGCCGGCGGAAGGCGAGGGCCACGCGCCGAACAGCGAACCGAAGCCGCTTTACGAACGTCTGCATTGCACGGGCTGCCACAATCCGCCCGACGCGAAGGAACCTGACCCGGCGAAGCTCTCGCAGAAGCGCATCGCGGAGAAGTTCCCCGCCGGCAAGCTCGCGGAGTTTCTGCGCCAGCCCGACGCGCATTACGCGTGGACGCGCATGCCGGATTTTCATCTCAGCGAGAAGGAGGCGAAGGAGTTGGAAGACTGGCTCTTCGCCGCCGCACCGAAGGCGGAACTCAAGCCCGCCCCCACCGACGCGACGATCATCGAGAAGGGAAAGAAATTGGTGCAGACGACCGGCTGCCTGAACTGCCACAGCCTGGGAATCGAAAACCAGTTCAAAGCTCCGGCGCTGGACGCGCTGGCCAGCCGGCACAAGAAGGACCGCACGTCCGTCCCCGCCGGCGATTGCCTCGGCGCAAAGCCGCTGGTGGATCACGGCTTCACCGCGGAACAGCGCGAGGCATTGAATGCGTTCACGCTCGTGGGCTTCGGCTCGCTGTCGCGTCATGTGCCGGCGGAGTTTGCGGAGCGTCACACGCGCGCGCTGAACTGCACGGCGTGTCACGGGCAGGTTGATTTGATTCCGACGTTTGAAGTGCTCGGTGGAAAATTGAAGCCCGAGTGGGCGACGAAGTTCATCGCGGGCGACATCCCGCACAAGATTCGTTACGACGCGCATCCGAAAGGCGAGCCGTGGGTCGAATCGCGAATGCCGGCCTTCAAGTCGCGCGCCAAAAATCTGGCGGTGGGCATGGCGCAGCAACATGGCTACGCGCCGAAGACGCCGGCGGAAAAGCCGGTGGACATGGCGATGGCGGAGATTGGCCGCAAGCTCGTGGGCAAGGACGGCGGCTTCTCGTGCATCTCGTGCCACGGCGTCGGCTCGATGCTGGCGCTGGAGGTGTTCGAGAGTGAGGGGATCAACCTCGCCTATACGGCGGAGCGGTTGCTGCCGGACTTTTATCGGCGCTGGTTCCGCGCGCCCACGAGCATCGATCCGCAGACGAAGATGCCGGCGTATTTTGACGAGGGCAAAAGCCCGCTGACGGACGTGCTTGATGGCGACGGCGAGAAACAAATCAGCGCCGTGTGGGAATACCTGAAGCTCGGCGAGAAGATGCAGGCTCCGAAGACGGGGGCGGAGTAACTCCGCCGCGTCACGGCAACGTCTGCGTGGCTTCGAGCACGCCGCCTTTCACGGAGTCCACGGTGATTGTGAAGCGTCCGCTCCCGCTCACGACGAACTGAACTCGCACGACGCCAATCCCTGGAATCGTCGGGACTTCCACGCGTTCCGGGCGGCGTTCCACGGCTTCAAAGCGGTTGGAGAAACGATCCGTCACGCGACCGGCGGAGATGACCTTCACATTGTCGCCTTTCAGGAGGAAAAGATCGGGCGTGTTGATTTTGTTGATCACGTCCTGCTCGGTGCGGGTCGGTATGAGGCGGCGGTTTTCGACGGTGACCAGGACTTTGAACAGACCATCGTCCATCTTCTCCATCAACACTTCGCTGAGTTGCAGCAGCGGCATCTGGTCGGCGTGATAGAGGGTGAAGGCCATGTTGCGATGGCATTCCTCTTCCAGCAGAAACGACGGCGGCACGCGGCTCCAGGTCTTCTTCGTTCCGCCAATCTCAATCTGGCCGAACGTGGGATGGGTGTAGGGATGCCATTTCACAACACCGTCATTCAGCAGGACGTAGCGCAGGAAGGCCGCGCCATCTTCGCCGGACGGACCAGCAGCGCCGCGGTCCAGATTACGCATGCTCCAAAGCTCGTTCGAGAGCGAGACGATGCCGAGCGCGCCGTAGGTCCAGTCGAACTCGCCGCCCCAGACGGTGTAGAGATCCTTCCACACCACCATCGCGCGATAGGCCGGGAGCATCTGCTCGCCGCGCTGTGAAATTTGGACGTGAACCTGTTCGTCGGAGCCGCGCATGACGCCGCCTTCGCGTCCGGGCGCGCGGAGGATCATGCCGCCAGCGTTGTGGTAGGTCTGGAGGGCGGCGACGTTGCGATGCGATTCGAGAAACTCGGAGATGGCGCGCGTCTCTGAGAGCGAGAACGGATATTCGTGCGCGCCGAAT
>JBDHQG010000682.1:0-2774 GCA_039806925.1 Limisphaerales bacterium | reverse complement strand
CCGACGGTGAACTGCACGCATTCCAGCGGGCGGTCGGAACATTTCAGACATTCCTTCCCCCGATGGAAATTGCCGGGCGTCAGTGGACGGTTCATTTCAGCACGCGCGACGTGTTCGACGCCGCGACGAGTTACACGGAGACCAATCTCATGTTGATGGGCGGGGTCGCGATCAGCTCCCTCCTTTTTGGCATCACCCGTTCGCTGGCCTCCACCCGCCTCCGGGCCATCGCCATCGCGCGACAGATGACGGAGAATTTTCGCATCCAGGAACGGGCGGTGATTGCCTCCAGCAACGGCATCTTCATCACCGACGCCGCCGTGGCGGGAAATCCGATTCTCTATGCCAACCCCGCGTTGGAGCGCATGGCGGGTTTCAGCGCGGAGGAAATGTACGGCCGTCCGATTGCCTTGTTGTTGAGGGATGAGGCGGGCCAGGCGGAATTGCAGCGGCTCGAGTCCTCCATCGCCGCCGGGGAGGAATGCCGGGCCGTCCTCCACTGCGCCCGGAAGAATGGCCCGTCTTTTTGGGCGGAGATCAGCGTGTCGCCGGTGCGCGACGACGCCGGGATCATCAACCATTTCGTCGGCGTCGTCACGGACATCACGGAACGCAGGCAGGCGGAGGTGCGGCTGCGCGAGGCGTCGAAGGCGGCGGACGCCGCAAACCGGTCCAAAAGCGAGTTCCTCGCGAACATGAGCCATGAGATTCGCACGCCGATGAACGCGGTGATTGGCATGACCGATCTGGCGCTCGGCACGGAGCTGACCCGCGAGCAGCGCACGTATCTTTCCTCGGTGCGCAATTCCGCGCGCGACCTGTTGACCATCATTGACGACGTGCTCGATTTTTCCCGCATCGAGGCGGGAAAGTTCGACTTGCTGCCCGAGCCGTTCCGTTTGCGCGATTCGCTGGGTCCCGCGGTGAAGACATTCGGCGTGCGCGCGGCGGAAAAGGGGATTGAATTGTCCCTGCGGATAGCCCCGGGTGTGCCCGATTCACTCGTGGGCGACGTCCGCCGGCTCCGGCAGATCCTCAACAACCTGATCGGCAACGCGATCAAGTTCACCGATGTCGGAGAGGTCTCCGTCGACGTTCGCAAAAGCGACGCGCCGCCTCCGGCGGGCGTCTGCGAGTTGTTGTGCTGCGTGAAGGACACAGGCATCGGCGTGCCGCCGGCCAAACAGCAGTCCATCTTCGAGGCCTTTACCCAGGCGGATGCTTCCGTGACCCGTCAATACGGCGGCACCGGTCTGGGGCTGGCCATATCCGCCAACCTGTGCCGCTTGATGGACGGGCGCATCTGGGTGAAAAGCGACGGGGCGCGAGGCAGCCAGTTTTATTTCACCGTCCGCCTTGAAATCGATACGCGGCCCGCCACCCGAACCGACTGGCCGCCGATCTCCAAGTTGCGGGGGCGGCGCGTGCTGGTGGTCGAGGATCAGGGCACGAGCCGCGAGGTGATGAACGAGCTTCTCGCCACCTGGTCCATGGTTCCCGAGCCCGCCGCCGGCCCGGCGGAGGCTGTCGCCGCAGTGCGAAACCGGGAAAAAGGGTTTTTCTCGATTGCCTTTGTGGACGCCACGCTGGCGCCAACAGGCGGGTTTTCAATCGCCAGGGAACTGGGCGACCTGGCGCCGGGACTGCCGGTAATCCCGATCCTCAGTTCCACGGCAAACGCGGAACAGATTCGTCGTTGCCGGGAAATGCGGTATGACACCTACCTGACGAAACCCGTTCTCGAAGGCGAACTGCTGGAGGTGTTGAGGCAATGCTTCGCCGGAGGATCGCATCCGCCGAAGGCCGCGTCCGGGACGGGTGACACCGCGCTGATTCCCAAGGGCAGGTTGACGGTGCTTCTGGCCGAGGACAATTCCGTGAACCGCGAACTCGCCACGACGGTGCTCGGCCGCATGGGGCATTCGGTGGTCAACGTCTGGAACGGCGTGGAGACGGTGGATGCGTGGCGTGCCGGAAACATCGACGTGATACTCATGGACATCCAGATGCCGATGATGGACGGCATGGAGGCCACGGCGGCGATTCGGCGCGAGGAGCAGGGCACCGGACGGCGTGTCCCGATCATTGGCCTCACGGCGCACGCGATGAAGGGAGATCGCGAAAGCGCCCTCGCGCTGGGCATGGATGCATATTTGACGAAGCCATTGCAGGCGGAAGCGCTGGCGAGGATTTTCCGCGGGCTTTCCACGCACTGCGGTGCGGAGGCATCCCTGGCCGGCCCGGCGTTCGATCCCGTCGCGCCGCTCGCCAGCCTGGGTGGCGATGCGGCTGCGTTGAGGCGGCTGCTCGACATTTATCTCGAATCGACTCCGCAGCTGATGACGCGAATCCGCGAGGCGGCACAGCGGGGAGATGCCGGTGCGCTGGCGTACGCGGCGCATACGTTGAAGGGATCGCTCACGCAGATGGCGGCACCGGCGGCACAAACGCTCGCGGCGGAGTTGGAGGCGGTGGGACGTTCAGGACGTCTGGCCGAGGCCGCGTCGCTGATCGGAAATCTCGAACGACGACTGAACGAGTTGGAAGTCGCCGTCCGGCACTGGCTGCAGCATCCGGCCTGAGCCGGACCCATCCGGCTCAGTTCCGGGGGAACGGGCAACCCGCCCGACCACCGTGTGCATTGTGCGCGCGAGAAATGGTGAACGACCTTCGTGCGCACGGCCCAGTGGCAGGTTGCCGCGTGGAGCAGCAAAGGATGCCTGACCTGCTTCCAAGGCATCGCTCTCGGTTCGCAATGTGCGGCGGCGGCGGCT
>JBDHQG010000681.1:0-2778 GCA_039806925.1 Limisphaerales bacterium | reverse complement strand
GGTACGAACAGCATCGTCAGCGTGACGAATGGCTCCGGCTTCTTCCTGATTCTCCCGACGGGCATCGCGGGCACGCTGACGGCGACAGTGGGCGTCAATGTTCCATCGGTGATCTTCACGGGAACGTTCCGGCTGGTGTTGAACAACACCAACGCGGAGATCGACGAGACCTTCACCTTGGGCGTTCTGCCGGTGACGTTGCATGTGCCACAGGGACCGTATCTGCGCGTGGACGGCATGAACATCCACCTGAACATTCTCGGCCAGACGTTGAGCGGCAACTTTGCCTTTGAACAACTGACGCTGACCGGCGGTGCGCGCCTCGTGCGTGTCCAGGTGACGGACGTCACGCTGAACCTGGGCGGCACGCCAGCCTTGGTGAGCATCACCCGCGGCAACGGTCAGTTCGTGCTGTCGCCCGCCGGCCTCGCCGGTGAACTGGCGGTGAACGTCGCCATCAACGTGCCTGGCATCCGTTTCGATGGCGGCCTCAAGCTGCGGATCAATAATACGACGACGGCGGTGAACCAGACGTTTGCCGGAACCTTGCTCAGCCCGCTGGTGTTGCCGGCGGGTCCGTATCTGCGGGTCGAGATTGGAACCGCGCTGGCTCCCGCGACGCTCGAAGTCGTGGGCCAGATCCTCACCGGCAACTTCGTGCTGGAACAAACGACGCGCGCGAACGGTGAGCGCGTGGTCCGCGTGGGCGTGGCCAACGGCGGCTTGAAGCTCGGCGGCACCAGCGGCTCGCCCATTGTTGAAGTCAGCGAGGGCGAAGGATTCTTCATCCTGAGCATCGCCGGTCTGGCTGGTCGCTTCGGCGGTGACGTGGAAGTGAACGTGCCTTCGATTGATTTCGCCGGTTCGTTCGGCATCGAGCTGAACAACACGGGCACGGCGGTGAATGATTCGATTCAGGTCGGTGGCAGCACGTTGACGTTGTCCCTGCCGGCGGGTCCGTTCCTGCGGGTGACGGGGACAGGCGTGCGGCTGACGGTCGCGGGCCAGACCTTGAGCGGCAACTTTGCCTTCGAGCAGTTCACGAAAGGCAGCGGCGTTTCCGCCGAGCGCATCGTGCGCGTGGCGGCCAGCGATGTTCGACTGAGCTTGGGTGACGGTGCGAATCCGATTCTCCAGATCACGAACGGCAGCGGTTATTTCGTGATTCGCTCGACCGGCATTGCGGGCAGCGTGGGCGGCACGGTGGCGCTGAATGTTCCGGGCGTGACGTTGAATGGCACGCTGGGCGTGAAGGTGAACAATACCGGATCTTCGGTGGACGAGTCGTTCACCATCGCGGGCGTGACAACCAACCTGGTGCTGCCCGGCGGCGCGAGTTACGTGCGCGTGGAGGGAACCAATCTTGCCTTGAACGTGCTTGGCCAGCGCATCAGCGGCAGCTTTGCGTTTGAGCAAATCACCACGACGAGCACGGTGCCGCAGCGCGTGGTGCGCGTGTCGGCCAGCGATGTCAGCGTGGCGCTCGGGGATGGCACGCGTGATTTCGTTCGCGTGGAGAACGGCGGAGGCAACTTCCTGCTGACGGCAGCGGGGGTGGCCGGCGAATTCGAAGGCGATGTGATTCTCGACATTCCCGGCGTGAGCTTCACCGGCAGCTTCGCGGTGCGGGTGAAGACCATCACCGGCGCGGTAGACGAAACCTTCACGACGGCGAGCGGCACGGAGCAGCTTGAGTTCACGGACGCGAATGAGCTGGGCCAGTTCTTCCGCATTGAGGCGACCGGCGTGACGCTGGTGGTCGCGGGCCAGACCTTGACGGGCAACTTCGCCATCGAGCAATCCGAACGGGCCGGTCCCAATGGCGTGTTCGAGGCGGAGGGCGTGGCGACCGACGACGAGAAGGTGGTGACCATCGGCATCACGAACCTGGGGCTGACGATCATGGATGGCGCGACCAACTTTGTGGTGGTGACGAACGGCACCGGCGCCTTGCGCATCGACCGCTTGGGCGTGGCGGCGCAGTTCACCGTGACCGGTTTCACGTTCAACATTCCGGGCATCACGATTGGCGCGACTGAGATTCAACTGGAGATCAACACCAGCCCCGAGCCGGTGGAGGAGACGGTGAAGGTCGGTAACACCAACGTGCCGCTGCTCCTGCCGGCGGGATCGTTCATCCGCGTGGCGGTGATCGATGTGGATGTGCAGATCGGTGGCGGTGGCGGGCCGACGCTCCACGGCGATTTCTTCTTCGATCAAGGCAGCCGCAAGGAATATGCGCCCGGTCAGAACCTGGGTGCGCTTTCCGGCGCGACGACCTCCGTGGCCGTGGGCGATGTGAATGGCGATGGCAAGGCCGACGTGATTCTCGGACGCAACGGGGCGACCAATCTGCTCTTCCTGAACAACGGCACGGTCAATCCGTTCAACGCGGTGACGGGAACCAACATCAGCGCGACGGCTTTCAATACGACCTCCGTGGCCCTGGCCGACGTGAACGGCGACAACAAGCTCGACCTGATCGTGGGCAACCACAACGTCGCCGGAGACGAGGAGAATCTGGTTTACCTGAACAACGGCATGGCGAATCCGTTCAACGCCGTCACGCCGCTGGAGCTGGATCCCACGGCGTATCCGACCACGGCCCTGGCGGTGGCGGATTTCAACGGCGACAACCGCAACGACATCGTCATCGGCAACGACGGCGTGACCAACCGCCTCTACCTGAACAACGGCACGTCGAGTCCGTTCAACGGCGTGACCGGGCTGGTGGTGGATGCGACGGCGCGTCCGACGACGGCGCTGGCCGTGGGCGAC
>JBDHQG010000680.1:0-2789 GCA_039806925.1 Limisphaerales bacterium | reverse complement strand
ACCGGCACCGTTTACTCACTCGCCAGCGTTTCGGATGCGCTTTATGTGGGCGGTGCGTTTCGGTTGCCGGGCAACACCAATACCTACGGTGTCGCGCGCTGGAACGGCGGTGCTTGGGAAACCTTCGGCAGCGTGATCGGGGGCTGCCCTAGTACACCGTGCGTTGATCGTGGCGTGAGCAGCATGGCCATTCACCGGGACGAATTGTTCGTCGCCGGAGAATTCGCCTCGCTGGCCGGCGAACCGGTCGTCAATCGCGCCCGTTGGACGGGCACGCGTTGGGAACCGTTTCCTGGCGACGTGAACGGCACTCTGTATCAAGTGCTCTCGCACGGCGGAGAGTTGTTCGCCTGTGGTTGGTTCACCTCTATCGATGCGACCGCCGCCACGAACGTCGCGCGCTGGGACGGCGCCAACTGGTGGCCGCTTGACGCAGGGCTGGAGGACACTTGCGACCGAATTTTCTCCGACGGCACGAACCTGCTAGCGCTTGGTTCGTTCACTCGGTCAGGCGATGTGCTGCTGGACAGGGTCGCCCGGTGGGACGGCTCGAACTGGTCGCCAGTAGGAACAAACATCTGGCGGGCGAACTCCGGCGAACAGGCTTATCGGCTGGTGCGCAATCCAGAGGGCGAGCTGTTTATGGCCGGCTATTTCAATTCACTGCACGGCAAACCCGCCGGCGGTCTCGCACAATGGGACGGAGCAGCGTGGCAGCCAGTTGTCGCCCGCAACGCGCGCGGTGTCAGCGGTAGCGTCGGCTTCGTCTATGCGCTGGCTCCAACGCCGGAGGCGCTTTACGTGGGCGGATTGTTTGACGTTGGCGGGACGGCAACGGCCAGTCGCGTCGGTCGCTTGAGCGAATCGGGATGGTCGGCAATGAACAGTGGCATCACGGGTGCCGCCAACGCGCGCGTATCTGCTCTGATCGCGCACGATGCAGAAGTATTCGCAGCGGGCCGTTTTACCAACGCAGGCGGCGTGGCCGTACAGAATATCGCGCGATGGGACGGCGCGCGCTGGCACGCGCTGGACGAAGGGTTGAACTCGAACGTCCTCGCCCTGACGCTTGTGGGCGAGAAGCTCTATGCGGGCGGCGAGTTTACCGTAGCTGGTGACGCGGCGGCCAAACATATCGCCTGCTGGGACAGCGGAACTTGGCAGGAAGTTGGTGGCGGCTTGAGCGCGCGGGCGCGCGCGCTCGCGGGGCACGAAGGCCGTCTCTTCGCAGGCGGCAGCTTCACCAACGCGGGCGGCATTCCCGCGAACCGCGTGGCGATGTGGGATGGCGCAACCTGGAGCGCGCTCGGCGTGGGCATCGACGGAAGCAACACGACTGTCCTGGCGTTGGCGGTGGATGGCACCAATCTCTACGTCGGCGGACAGTTCCGCTCGGCTGGCGGCGTGGCGGCCAACAACATTGCGCGTTGGAATGGTAGCAAATGGAATGCCCTCGGCGACGGCCCGGCCAATGGCGTGCAAGGTTCGGCGGTGAATGCGCTGGCCGTCTGGCGCGGGCAATTGTTCGTTGGAGGCAGTTTCACCAACGCGGGCGGTGTGCCCGTCACTGGACTGACGCGTTGGGACGGCACGAACTGGTCGGCACTAGGCTCTGGGCTGTCATTCCCGCAAATAACCGGCGCGCGGGCGCGCGTCTTCGCACTGGCGGTATCGGGCGACGAATTGTTCGTGGGCGGCGCGTTCACTCACGCGGGCGGACAAGCGGCATCCGGTCTGGCGCGCTATGTTTTGGAGCCCGAAATGGCGTTCGAGCCGCCCATGTCAAACGACGGCGTGTTGGCCCTGCGTCTGCGCGGTGCAGCGGGACTGCGGTTCCGCATCGAGCGCACGTCGGATTTCTCCTCGTGGAGTGATTTAACCGCGGGTCGTGGGGAACATGATGTCTGGGAAGGCACCGACGATGCTGATGCGACGATGCGCTACTTTCGCGCGGTGATTGAGGAGTAATCTCCTCGCGCATTTCGCAGTCAAGCGGCGCAGGAGAAGGTTCAAGCTTGGACCCACCCGCCTACCCCCCCCCTTCAACACAGCAGGATCTACCCGTGAACCATGGAAACGATTCACAACAGAGCTTCATTTTGTGTCCGTGATACACCTTCGCCGTGGCCGAATTTGCTATGTCGGTCGCATGAAAGCCTCAAAACTATTCAACCCTACAGCCGGAAGGGAGTGACTCATGGAAACCGTTTCATTACTTCCGTCGTCGTCCGCCGTTGCATCCGAGCGGCTCGCCTACTCAGTTCAGGAAGCTGCCGACCTTTTGGGAGTCAACTATTTCAGCGTGTACCGCCTCATCCAACGTCGGAAACTCAAAGTCTGCCGGGCGCTGCGCGGCAAGCTGCTCGTGCCGCGTGATGAACTGGTCAAATTGCTGAAATCTGAGTGAATTCAATCGTGGCGCTCAACAGGGACAGCGCTGCACTGATTCGACCGTTCGAGGAAGTCCGTTTTCCGGCAAATCTCATTGGAGAACCCTATTCCGAATTCCGGGCACTACCTGATTGAGCCAAGTTAGAGGTTTATCCAAGATGTTTTCTATACCATCTTTCTATACTATCTGCATTTTTGGGGGCTAAAAGCAGCTAATCAAAATCAACGCCGAAATTAAGAAAACCCCTGTAAACATTAGGCGAATCAACCCCAGCTAAAGAAGTGCAAACGCGGCCAAAAGTGCTGTTTCCGATTTCGAGTCAGGTGCCTTCAACCACTCAGCCACCCTTCCACACTCGATTTGCTCCCACAGTCTACACTGCGAAGAAGTCACTTTC
>JBDHQG010000056.1:0-12295 GCA_039806925.1 Limisphaerales bacterium | reverse complement strand
AGGCCGGAACAAGTTACGGCGAGACGGATGAGCTCGGCGAAGGCGCGGTCGTGGATCGCTGTCACCTCCGCGATTTGCACGCGACCATCCTTCACCTCATGGGGCTAGACCACGAGAAGCTGACTTACTTTTACGGCGGGCTGAACAACAAGCTCACGGGCGTTGTCGAGGCGCATCCGATTCGCGGCGTCATTGCGTGATGTCGCGGCGAGCGTGCGCTGAGGGTGCGTTCGAAAATGGCGGTCAGGAAGGCGAAGGAGTGTGGACTGCGGAGGCAGGACTCCGCTTTGGCTGCATCGTCCGTCCATGCGGCGCATTTGGATTCACTCACCATGCAGCCAAAGCGGAAACAGGTTTCCGCAGTCCATACCTCCCTCGGTGTTGCCCGCCACTTCCAATCGCACCTGTGCGCTGAACGGCAGATCAGCTCTTCGTCGGCGCGCGATAAAACTCCACCGTGCGCTGGATGCCGTCGCGTAGCGACGTTGTTGTCCAGTCAGGAAAAAGCTCCGAGATGAAGTGCGGATTCGGAGGCGCGTGGGCGGGAATCGGCGGGCCGTTGATGGAGATCAGATTCTTTGCTTCCCGCACGGCGCTGACGATCGCATCGACGACTTCGGTCGTGTCGGCGATGGCGCCGGGCAGGTCGACAACGTGTGCGCCCTGGGGCGTCTCCAACGCAGCGCGAACGAAGGCGCGGGCGACGTCTTCCACGTAGTCGTAGCCGACACGGCCGGTGTAGCCGATGCAGAAACGTTCGCCTCGCGCAGCGGCGCGGGCGGCGAGCGAGGGGCCGGCGGTGAGTCCAACTTCGCGCTCGGGTCCGTAGGCGACCTGCGGACGAATGCCGACGGAGGCAATGCCGAAATGTCGCCAGTATTGCTCGGCGATCAGTTCCACGGACTTTTTGAACGCGCCGTAAAAGGTCAGGGGAAGTGTCTCGTTCGAGTCCGCGCCGCTAGCGTGATCGGGTTCGTCGCCGAACACGGCCACGGAACTGGCGTAGGAAAAGCCGCGGACCGAACTGGCGTGCTGACGGATTGCTTCCAGCAACGCCACGGAACCGAGCACGTTCACGCGGCAGCCTTCCCACGGATCGGCCTGACAGGCCGGCGTGAGCAGCGCCGCAAGATGGATGACGTGCGTGATGTGGTGTTGCTCGAAAATTCGCGAAAGCAAATCGCGGTCAAGCAGGCTGCCGCGCGCCAGCGGTATCGAGTCAGCCGCCGCACCGAAAATGCGCTTCCAACGGGCCGGACGTTCTCCGGCGTCGAGCACCACCGCCTTCAGACCGCGATGGTTGAGCTCCTTCAAAACCCATGTGCCGATGAATCCGCAGCCGCCGGTGACGAGCACGGTCGGTGTCGATCCGGCGTCGGATGCTTGCTGCGGGCCAGCGCGCAAAGCCGTCCGTGAACTCGCGGCGGCGAGGATGTCCCGTTCGCGGATGCGTCCGGTCCGGCCGGTGCCAGCCACCGTTGTCCAGTCGATTCCAAGCCTCGCCGCCGCCCGCACCGCGCGCGGGCTGATGGAAGGAACACGGGCCGGGTTGAACGTCGGCTGAGGGGGTGGACGGACATCCGGAGGCCGTCCGGCTGCGGTTGGCGGTGCGGCGGGTGATGGCCTGGTCACAACTGCGCCCGCCCTTGTTCGGACAAGACCGGGCGGTGCTTCGTCGGCAGAGAGAAGATGACCGAGCAGATCGCCAACGCGAATGGAGTCGCCGGGCTTGGGACCGTTCGCGGCGATGCGCAGGACGCCGCTGTCGATGGACTCGACTTCCTGCACGGCTTTGTCGCCTTCGATGCTGAAGAGCGCTTCGCCGGCTTTTACGAGGTCGCCGTCCTTCTTGAGCCAGGCGACGAACGCGCCTTCCTCCATGGACCAGCCGAGCCGCGGGACGATGATTTCAATGGGCATGGTGAGAATTGGTTAACCACGAAAGACACTAAACACACGAAAACTGACGAAGCGCCTTTCTCTAATTTTCTTTTCGTGTGGTTCGTGTGGTTCGTGGTTCATAAAACGATCCGTTCATATTCCACCTTGGGATAGTGACCGAAGTTGATCAGCAGACCAAGCCGGTGGCCGGTCGCCTTGAGATAGTTGTGAACCTGCGCGCGATGCTCGTCGCACAGTTCCTTCACCGCCTTGAGTTCGACGATGATTTTGCCGTAGCAAAGCAGGTCCGGCACGTATTTGGATTTGAGCGGACGGCCTTTGTAGTTGATCGAGAGTTCCTGCTGCGGGACGAACGTGATGCCGCGCATCTCGAGTTCGATCTCAAGACATTCCTGATAAACCTGCTCCAAGAACCCGCAGCCCTTCTCCTTGTACACCTCAAAGCACGCGCCCATAATCGCGTAGCTTTCCTCCTTGAAGATGATGTTCATCGTTCAGTTCTCCTTTCGTGTGTTTCGTGTCTTTCGTGGTCACTCTTCAACCAAATCGCGAATCGCCCGCGCGATGTCTTCCACCTGTGGGATCACCGCTTTCTCGAGTGGCGGGCTGTAGGGCGTGGGACAGAACGCGCCGTTCAGTCGGCGGATCGGTGCATCGAGATCATCGAAGCCGGCGTCGGACACGCGCGCCGCGATCTCGGCACCGAGGCTGCACGGAGCGAACGCTTCGTCGACGATCAGGAGGCGACCGGTCTTCTTCACGGAAGCGAGAATCGTGTCGGTATCGAGCGGCGAGATCGTGCGCGGGTCGATGACTTCGACGGAGATGCCCTCCACAGCGAGTTGTTCGGCGGCGGCGAGCGAGCGTTGCACCATCAATGCGATGGCGACCACCGTCACGTCGCTGCCTTCGCGGGCGATGCGCGCCTGGCCGAACTCGATTTCGTACGGCTCGCTCGGCACGGCGCCTTTGCTGGGCATCAGTTCACGCGGTTCGAGGAAGAGCACCGGGTCGTCGCAACGCAGCGCGCGGGTGAACAAGCCCTTCGCATCGTAGGGTGTGGATGGCACCACGACGCGCAGTCCGGGAATGTGCGCGTAAATCGAATGGTAGCTGCCGGAGTGATGCGTCGCCGCCGCGTGGCCGATGCCGATGCAGCCGCGCAACAGAATCGGCATCTTCAGGCGACCGCTGCTCATATACTGCATCTTGGCGATCTGATTGATGAGTTCGCCGAACGCGTCGTTCAGAAAATCGATGAACATGAAGTCGATGACGGGTCGCGTGCCGGTCATCGCCGCGCCGCAGCCGAGTCCCACGAAGCCGCGTTCGCAGATCGGCGTGTCGCACAGGCGCTCGGCGCCATACTTCTTGAACAGGCCGGTCGTGGTGCCGAAGTTGCCGCCGCGCACGCCAATGCCTTCGCCGAGAACGAAGATGCCGGGGTTGCGCGCCATCTCGAAATCGAGCGCTTCGACGGTGGCGGCAGCGAAGGAGAGCTCGCGTTCTCCGGATGTAGCACCCGACGTGAGTCGGGTCTGATCTTTCTTTGAATTGAGCCGACTCACGTCGGCTGCTACGGGTTCGGAGTAAACATGCGTCGTCGCCGCACCTGCTTCCGGCCACGGCGCCTTCTCCGCTTCGGCGCTCGCCGCGGCAACCTCGGCCTGAACCTCCGCGTCAATGGCGTCGAGTTCTTTCTCGGTCGCCACGTTTTTCGCGATGAGCTCGGCACGCAGGCGCTTGATGGGACAACGTTCGCGCCACGCGTTCACTTCATCGCGCGTGCGGTAGGTGTAATCGCCCATGCCTTCCGAATGTGGCCGGGTCCGGTAGGTCTTGCACTCGATGAGCGTCGGACCGGCGCCGACCCGCGCGCGCGCTACGGCTTCACCGGCGGCCTTCGCCACCGCGAGCACGTCGTTGCCATCGACTTCGGTGCCCGGAATGCCGTAGGCCGCGCCGCGGCTGGCGACGCTTGGATTGCCGGCGGCGTATTGAAAGGGAACTTCCGTGGCGAACTGGTTGTTCTCACACACGAAGAGCACCGGCAGCTTCCAGATGCCCGCCATGTTCAAGCCTTCGTGGAAGGCGCCGTTGTTCACCGCGCCATCGCCGAAGAACGCGACGGCCACGCGATCGGTCTTGAGCAGCTTGAAGCTGTAGCCCGCGCCCGCCGCCTGGAGAATGCACGGGCCGACGATGCCGCTGGTGCCCATGAGCCCAATCTCCGGCGCGAAGAGATGCATCGAACCGCCGCGCCCGCGTGAGCAGCCCGTCTCGCGGCCGAACAGTTCGGCGATGAGCTCGACCGACGGCAGGCCCTTCGCGAGCGCGTGGCCGTGTCCGCGATGCGTGCTGAAGACGACATCATCGCGACGCAGGTGCGAGCAGACGCCGGTGGCCACGGCTTCCTGGCCGACATAGGTGTGACACGCGCCATGCACGAGGCCGCGCTGGTGACAACGCGCGAGCTGCTCCTCCGTCTGGCGGATGAGCTGCATGGTGCGGTAGAGCGAAATGGAGTTTTGCTTCGTCATGATGGGAACCACGAAAGACACGAACTACACGAAAAGGAAAAGTCGGCGGGAGCGGTTTCCTCGCTGCGCGAGGCCGTGATGGTAGCCGTGGGATTTATCCCACGGAACAGACGCGCATTTCTTTGTGCGTCGCGGAGCGACGCTCGAACACGGAGTGTCAATGGTTCAAGCATCGCTCTGCGATGCGGGAGGCCTAAATGCGAATCATCCGTGGACTGAAGTCCACGGCTACCATCGGTGCATCGCCCCGCAATACTCCAGGCGCTTTCGTGTAGTTCGTGTCTTTCGTGGTTCATCCGGTCCTCCCCATTGTTGCTCCTGCGTTCGCCGCGAGGTTGCCACCATCCATCGGGATGAGCGCGCCCGTGATCCAACTCGACGCGTCGGACGCGAGCAACACAGCGAGGCCGCGGATGTCATCCGGTTGACCGAGCCTCCCAGCGGGGATGCCGCTGAGGAACTTGTCCTTCAGACCGGGATTCTCAGCCATGCGGAGTTCGAGGCCGGGATTGATCACTTGCGCAGGCAGGATGGCGTTCACGCGCACGCCGCGACCGGACCATTCGGTGCTGAGTTCGCGCGTCATCTGGACGACGGCACCCATCGCCATGCTGTAGGCGATGTGGCCGCGACCGAGCGCGGTCATGCTGGCGAGCGAACCAATGTTCACGATGCTGCCGCGTCCCGCGGCGAGCATGCGGCGTCCGGCTTCCTGGCACATGCAGAAGCGGCCGAGCACGAGATTCCGCCAGCAGCGTTCGACATCTTCGAGCGAGATCATTTCTGGTGCGCCAAGAATGCCATCGCCCGCGACGTTGCCGAGGAAGTCGATGCGGCCGAAGGCGCGATCATGCGCGGCGAAGAGTTCGCGAATCTCAGAGGGGTTCGACACATCACAGCGGGCAACGCTGGCGCTGCGGCCCGTCGCCTTCGCCGCGATGGCGGTCTCGTGCGCGCCGGCTTCGTTGCGGTCCACGAGCATCAGGTGCGCGCCAGCCTCGGCGAGCGCGAGGGCCATCGCGCGGCCCATGCCTTGGGCAGCGCCAGTGACCAGCGCGACTTTGCCGGTGAGGTCAAACAGGGATGAGGGCATAGTTGATTCGGAACGGTCGGAGAGATGTCGTCTCGAAATGGCGGGCAGCTTCGTTCTTATTAGCACCCGGCTTCAGCCGGGTGTTTGAGTCGGCCTCGATTGCAGCCGCTTCAGCGGCTTTCTGGACGCGACGTTGGAAACCGTTGAAACGGTTTTCCAAACGCGCTGCGGCGGACACCCGGCTGAAGCCGGATGCTAATGAGAGGAGGACGGCGTTGGACGCGAGCTGTCGGGTTGTGTGCGGGTTAACGTTCATCGCTTCACTCCATTCACTGTGGTGGGCAGCGGTTCGCCATTGAGCGCCGCGATGGCGATGTGGGCGACGGATTCACGGAGTTTCTTCACCGCTGGCACACTGCACGAGGCGATGTGCGGCGCGAGAATGACGTTTGGCATGGAGAGCAGGGGATGGCCGGTGGGAATGGGTTCCGGGTCGAACACGTCGAGCGCGGCGGCGCTGAGGTGGCCGTTCGTCAGCGCGGCGGTGAGCGCGGCGGGATCGGCGAGATCGCCGCGGCCGACGTTGATGAAGATCGCGCCGGATTTGAGTTTCGCGAACGTGTCGCGGTTCATCAGCCGACGCGTTTGCGGCGTGGACGGGCAATGCAGCGTGAGCACGTCGGAGGTTTTCAGCAGGTCATCGAAGCCGACGGCGCGCGCGCCGAGTTTCTCGATCTCGGCGGTGGGGACGACCGGATCGAAGACTTGCACCGCGCACTTGAACGGGACAAGCCGCTGCACAACTTCGCGGCCGATGCGGCCAAAGCCGACGACGCCAACGGTCAGGTCGCGCAATGCCTTCATGCCGGCGAGCGGCGTGGCAAGGCCCCACTTTCCCGCGCGCAGATGCACGGCGTGGGTCACCACCTGGCGCGTCGTGGCGAGGATGAAGGCGAGCGTCTGGTCGGCGACTTCGTCGATGCAATAGTCGGGGACGTTGCAGACCGGGATGTTCTTCTCGCGGGCCTTGTCGAGGTCCACGTTGTCCACGCCGATGCCGTAGCGCACGATGGCGCGGGCCTTTTGCATGGCGGCGACGACGTTGGCGTTCACGCGGGCGAATTGGGTGATGACGGCGTCGGCGTCCGAGCAGAGCGCGATGAGGTCAGCTTCGGATTTGCACTGGCACGCGACGACTTCGATGCCCTGCGCCTTGAGGATGGCTTCCTCGACGCTGAGGTCGGGAAACGTCCAGTCGGTGATGGCGACTTTGAAGGGGGATTGGTTCATGGAGATTTTGCGGACGAGGAACCGGGAGGAGTTTTCTGAACGCTCACGAAGCTCACGAAGATTCCGCCGACGAGGTAGCATCCGGCGAGGAAGAACAGGCAGGTGCTTTCCGTGGCGTTGTGGGTGCGGAGCCAGCCGGTGACGTGATTGCCGAGGTAGCCGGCAAGATTCGCGCACATGTTGATCAAGCCGATGGAGACGGCTGCCGCGGATGCGGTCAAAGTCAGCGTCGGCAAGGCCCAGAATGGCGAGGGCCAGAAATAAGCGGCGAGTCCGGTGAGACAGAGCCACGTCATCACGACCGGGAAGGACTGTCCAGGCATCGCGCTGCCGGCGAGCAGGAGGGCGGTCGCGACCTGACCGGCGACACAATGCCATTTGCGGTCGCCGCTGCGATCCGATGATTGGCCGGAGAGGAACACGCTGATCAAACCGCACGCATAGAAGAGCCCGCTGTAGAGCAGCGCGGCCTTGTCGGAGCCGCCGGAGAGATTCTTCACGGTTGTGGGCAGCCAGAAGGTGAGTGCGTAGCCGCCGGTGTTGGTGGCGAAGATGCCGAGCGCGAGCAGCCAGACGTTCCGCATCTTGAGCGCCTGCCAGACGGTAATCTTGCCGGAGACTTCCTTCTCGCGCGCTTCGGCGGCGAGGCGATCTTCAAGGCAGGCGCGTTCCTCGTCGGTGAGCCACTTCGCGTGACGCGGACGATCCGTCATGCAGAGGAGCGTGACGAACCCGAGGATCATCGCGGGCAGACCTTCGAGGATGAACATCCACTTCCAACCGGAGAGTCCGAGCCAGTTCACGTCGAGCAGCAGCGCCGAAAGCGGCGCGCCGAGGGCGAGGCTGAACGGCACGCCCATGACGAGGCCGGAGAGAGCGCGGGCGCGATCCTGATTCGTGAACCAGTGAGTGAAGTAAACGATGATGCCAGGGAAGAAGCCCGCCTCCGCCACGCCGAGCAGGAAGCGTGCGATGTAGAACTCCGTCGGCGTGCGGACAAAAGCCGTCAGCGCCGAGATGAAGCCCCACGAAATGAGGATTCGCGCGAACCATTTCCGCGCGCTCCAGCGTTCGACGAGCAGCGCGCCGGGGATTTCGAGAATGAGATAGCCGATGAAGAAGATCCCGATGCCGAGTCCGAAGACTTCCTCGGAGAACTTCAGGTCGTTCGCCATGCGCAGTTTGGCGAAGCCGACGTTGGCGCGGTCGAGGTAGGCGACGATGTAGAGCAGAAAAACCAGCGGCAGCACGCGCCAGGCGACCTTGCGGCGGACGGCGCTGAAATCGACCGCAGTGGATGTCACGCGAACGCCTCCGTTCTTCCGGCGGCGGTCGCGACAAGGCAGTCCTGTTCCCAAGAGGGCATTTGTGGTTGACGGTCGACCGTCAACTAATAAGACTCCCGCCATGCCCATTGCCAGTACAAATTTCGTGGAGGGAACGCCCGCGCTGTTGTCGCCGCTGCCGCGCCGCACGATTGGCGACGACGTGCTCGACACGCTGCGCCGCTCGATCATCGCCGGGACGTTCCAGCCGGGAAACCATCTCGCGGAAGGCTCGCTGGGCCGGCAGCTTGGCGTGAGCCGCGCGCCGGTGCGCGAGGCGATGATGCAACTGGAGCGCGAAGGATTGCTCACGTTCGACAAACGTGGCGCGGCCTTCGTGAAGGAGTTTACGGCGGACGATCTGGAGGAGATTTACAGCCTGCGGCTCGCGCTGGAAACGATGGCCGCGCGGCTGGCGTGTTCGCAGATGCCGGAGGATGTGGTGGTGCGGATGGAGGGCAACATCGAGCGCACACGGGCGGCGAGGCAGTTGCTCGACCTGACGTTGCTGGATGTCGAGTTCCACGACCTCATCGTCCAGGCGTCAACTCACCAGCGCCTGCTCGCGGCGTGGTCCGGCCTGCGTCATCAGATCGAAGTCTGGCTGGCGCGGATGCAGAGCCGGCTGGTGGCGCCGGTGGAGAAAACGCGCGAGGCCACGGTGTCGCATCATCGGGGCATCCTGAAGGCGTTGCGCGCGGGAAAGAAAGACCGCGCGGTGACGGTGGTGCGTGAACATATCGAGGGCTGGCGTCGTCAGTTTCCCCGTTCCCAACGTTGAGCTGAATTAGTGCATACCGCCGCGTGATCATTGGATTGATACAACAGAGAGAGAGCCGATGGGCTTTCAGTTCACGAGGCCTGAAGGGGCGTCATGTGAAAGCCCAGGGCGCAGCCCTGGGTAGAGAGACCGCGATGGTGGGAAGCCCTGAAAGGGCGGAACTTTTTCAGAAGCCCTTCGGCGCGTGGGCGACGATGGGTTCTGAAGGTGCTTGTTGCTGTGTCGCCCTTTCAGGGCTCGACCAGTTTTGCTGCAAGCTCCCAGGCCTTCGCTCGCGGGACTCGCTTCAGCCTGGGCTTTCCCATGACGGCCTTTCAGGCCTTGAGAAGAATGGCTTTTGTCTTCAGGGAGACTTGAGCCGGCATCGTCGGCAGTTTGCAGCGCTTGGCGTGATCTGGATGCTGGCATCGAGCCTTGGTATAA
Source organism: Limisphaerales bacterium (assembly GCA_039806925.1). Taxonomy (GTDB): domain Bacteria; phylum Verrucomicrobiota; class Verrucomicrobiia; order Limisphaerales; family JADJPG01; genus JADJPG01. The sequence continues at coordinate 3,001 of JBDHQG010000056.1, read as the reverse complement.
CGCTGGTATGTGCCGCGTCGTCGGCAGATGCGGAGGTGTTCTTCGAGAATCGCGTTCGGCCGGTGCTCGTCGAGCATTGCTACGAATGCCACAGCGAGAAGAAGGTGAAGGGCGGCCTGCGGGTGGATTCGCGCGACGCGTTGCTGAAGGGGGGCGATACCGGGCCGGCGATTGTGCCCGGCGACAGCGCGAAGAGTTTGCTGCTGCGCGCGGTGCGGCATGAAGTGCGCGATCTCGCGATGCCGGCCAAGAAGCCGAAGTTGCCCGAGGCCGCCGTTGCCGATCTTTCCGCGTGGGTGAAGCAAGGCGCGGTGTTCCCGAAAGGCGCAGCAGTAGCGCAGCCGGCGAAACCGCATTGGGCCTTTCAGCCGGTGCGAAAACCGGCGGTGCCGTCCGTGAAGTCAGACTGGGCGAAGAATCCCATTGATCGATTCATCCTCGCGAAACTGCGCGAACACGGCGGGGAACCGGCGTCTCGCGCCGACAAGCGGACGTTGCTGCGTCGGGCCACCTATGATCTCACCGGGCTGCCGCCGTCGGCGGAAGAGGTGGAGGCGTTCGAGCGGGATCAATCCGCGGAGGCGTTCGCAAAGGTGGTGGACCGATTGCTGGCGTCAAAGCATTACGGAGAACGCTGGGCGCGGCATTGGCTCGACCTAGTTCGCTACGCGGACACGGCGGGCGAGACGGCGGATTACCCGGTGCCGGTGGCGTGGCGTTATCGCAACTGGGTCATCGACGCCTTCAACGAGGACAAACCGTACGATGAGTTCCTGCGCGAACAGATCGCGGGTGACATTCTCGCGCGAAAAGGTCCGCGCGAGCGCTACGCGGAGCGTGTGACGGCGACCGGCTATCTCGCCATCTCGCGGCGGTTCGGCTTCGATTCGGAGAATTATCATCACCTCACCATCCAGGACACGATCGATACGCTCGGCCAGACGGTGCTCGGCTTGACGCTCGGCTGCGCGCGCTGCCACGCGCACAAGTTCGACCCGGTCTCGATGCAGGATTACTACGCGCTTTACGGGATCTTTGAGAGCACGCGCTACGCGTTCCCCGGTTCGGAGCAGAAGCAGAGATCGCGCTCGATGGTGCCGCTGTTGCCGCCGGAGGAATCCGTCGCGAAGTGGCGCGAGTTCGATATCCGAGTAGCGTCGCTGTCGCGCAATCTGGAAAAGCAGAAACAATCCGTGCCGTCAGCGGTGCTGCGCTCGCTGGACGACATGGACGGCGATTTCGAAATGCAGGCGCCGGCGGCGGGCGGCAGCAAAGGCGTGCTGGTGCCGCCGTGGGTTTACGCGGGGCCGATTGCCGTGACGACGGACGCGCAGAGTCCGTTCAAGAATCTCTACGCGCTCGGTCGGGTAGGCGCGAGCGTGGCGGCGGGCACGAACACGTATCGCATCGCGCAGGCGGTGCATCCGGCGCGGAATCGCAAATCGGGCCGGATGGTCTATGTGAATCTCGACTTCCGAATCGGCGGAAGCAAAGCGCCGTCGACGGGCGTGCATCGTTTCTGGATTGGCTCACGGCACTCAGCGCCCGCGGTGGAAGTGTTCATTTCATCTGAGACGGTGTCCGTGCGCGCGAATGGCGCTGAACAGACGATTCGCGCAGCCAAACCGGACCAGTGGCAAAACCTGCAACTCGCGTTCGACTTGAAGTCTCGCGTGGTCACGGGAAGCGTCGGCGTGCCGGGCGACGTCACGGCGATCACGGAGCGCAGGCTCGCGAAGGCGTGGGATGGAGTGATTGATTTCGTGACGATCGATTCCGAGGGCGGTGGCCGAGGCCAATGGCCGGCCATCGCGGTGGACAACCTCGGCGTGCAGTCACAGCCGATGTCGCCGGTGTCGAGCGAGCTTCCCGCGCTGACCGGCGCGAAAGGTGAAATCGACTTCGCGGCGGTGTCAGCGCAATTGCAGGCGATGGCGGGTATCGACGGGGACTTAGAACTGCAAACCGATGGTAACGCGCCGGCCACGCCGTGGGGCCCTGGGCCGAACAGCGTGGTGAAGATTCGCGCCTCGGCGCAGAGCCCGTTCCGGAATCTTTATGCCGCCGGACAACTTGGCGTTCACCTGCCGAACAGTGGCGCGTACAACGGATTTGGCCAGACGCTGACGAACCGTTGGAAGGCCGAGAAGACGGAGCGCCTGTTCGCGAGTTTTGATTTCCGCAGCGCGAGCGTGGAGAAGGGTGGCGATGGAACGTGGCGGTATTATCTCGGTCACGGTCCCGGCAGTTCGGCGGCGATTGAACTCTTCTTTAATGGCGGCGAATTCTTCCATCGCAGTGCGGACAAGCGCGAGGTTGTTCAGCCGTTGCGCGTCGGTGAGTGGTATCAGGTGCAGCTGGCGCTGAACCTCAAGGAGAAGACTTACACCGGATCGATCTCCGGCGTGTCGAATCGCACTGAGTTCAGCGGCAAGGTTGCCAGCGGTTGGGATGGGAGCGTGGACTACACGTTCATCGACAGCTACGGGCACATCGGCGGCGTGAAGCCGTCGTTGGATGCCGACAACTTTATCCTCAGCGAAACGCCGTTGAAGCCGTTCGGCGCGGAGGCGATTCAATTGACCGAAGCGGAACGTACGAGTCGTCAGGCGAAGGTCGCTGTGATGCGCCGGCAATTGGCGGAGATGACCGCTGCTGCTGAGAAGTCGAAGCAGGAGCTGCAGAATCTGCTGGTCGATGGTCCGGTGGAGATCGCCTACGCCGTGAGCGAAGGCACGCCGCAGAATGCGCGTCTCCAGATGCGCGGCGAACCCGACAAACCAGGCGACGAAGTGCCGCGAGGTTTTCTCCACGTGCTCGGCGGCGGAAAGATTTCCGACAACAGCGCCGGCAGCGGACGACTGGAGCTCGCGAACTGGATCACGCGTCCCGACAATCCGCTCACCGCGCGCGTGATGGCGAATCGGCTCTGGCAATATCACTTCGGGCAGGGGTTGGTGAAAACGCCGAACGACTTCGGCACGCGCGGCCAGCCGCCGAC
>JBDHQG010000679.1:0-2789 GCA_039806925.1 Limisphaerales bacterium | reverse complement strand
GCACGCTAGACGATGGCTTGCAGGGGTGCAATGGGGATGAGAACTCGCGGATGAATTCCGCGCCGCCCCAACGCCGGGCCGGCTCACGCGGAAAACGGATTCGCCGGCGGCGCTGCTTCCGGCGGCCCGCCGTCGCCGAAGGGATTGCGCGGACCGGCCGGACGCGCGTCCGCCGCGCACGGCAGTTTCAGCGGGCTGAGGACGACGTAGAGCCATCCCACGACAAGATGAAAACTCCAGAGCAGGAGGAAGTGCAGCAGCTCGACCAGGGCGAGGCCGTAGAGCAGAATCATTCCGCCCGCGAACAAGGCCGCGGGAAGCAAGGCCGCCGAGCACAGCTTCCAGCTGCCGGGGAGGGAAAGACGCCGGTCCTTGAAAAAGGCGTAAGCGCGGACGAAGGCAAAGTAAACGGTCGCCAGCACGGCCCAGCTCAGGAAGAGCCACGCCACCACCCCGATGCCGGTCATCCAGAGAATCATCGGCCGCCACGCGCCCCAGCGGGATTGCAGTTCGGGACGGTTGAACTGGACCGTGGAGTCCCGCGGGTAATCGAAGTTCAGGCAGCCAAACACGGAGCAGAACGCGACGTTGCGCCGGTGGAACTCAATCCGGAGATCCGTCGCGATGGTCGGCGTGCCGATGCCATCGGCGTCGATCACGATGGCGAGGAAACGGTTCTCCGCCAGCGGCAGCGTCGACGTGTGCGGGGTACTGAGCTGCTGGTTCAGGATGTGGCCCTGATCCGGGAGCTGCGCGATCGCCTCGCGGACAATGGGAAACCAGTTGGTGGTGACGAACCAGAGCACGCACCAGGCGACCAGGCCGGCGACGATCAGCTGGACGATCAGCAGGCGGCCAATCCTGGCGGTGGCAAACGCCGCCACGCCGGAGGGCGTGACCGGCTGCCAGGCAAATGAGGGAGCCCGGGCTTCGGGCGGAGATTCGGGAATGTCAGACGACGGCCTGTTTTCCTCCGTTGACATCCAGCCGGATCATTTGGTCTGCGTTTGCTGGCCCTGGTTCGGGGGCTGCACGACGACGAGGTTGATGGGATAGCGAATCTTCATCACGTCATCGACGAGCACTTCGAGGAAGTAGGCGCCGGGCGTGGTGAACTCGATGTTGCCGAACAACGTCACGGTGGTGGCGTTGATGCCGGGATTGTTCATCTGGAACTTCACCTCGCTCTTGCGCAGCACGGTGCTCTGGTCGGGCGCGACGAGGCGGACGCTTTCGGTGAAGGTGCCGACGCCCGAGGTCCAGCGGTTGAACACCGTCAGCTTGGAGGCGGTGATCGGCACCTGCGGCACGCGGACGAAATCGATCACGCCGATGAGAAAGAAATTGCCGTTGGCTTCCTGGCGCACTTCTTCGCACAGCAGGGAGGACTGGAGGTCGGGGAGAATTCGGGTTGGAGTCATATCAAGTTTTCGATGGTATCGGTCTGGGGAGCGGATGGCTCAAGCCGGGATGGACCGCTCGGCGGCGCGCACGGTGTTTTGCATGAGCATCGCGATGGTCATCGGGCCGACGCCGCCGGGATTGGGCGTGATCTTTCCGGCGAGGGGCTGCACGCGCGCGAAGTCCACGTCGCCCACCAGCCGGCTGCCGTCCTTCGCCGTGGGATCGGCAATGCGATTCACGCCCACATCGATGACGACCGCGCCGGGCTTCACCATGTCCGCCTTCACGAAATGCGCGACGCCCATCGCCGCGATCAAGATGTCCGCGCGGCGGCAGTGCGAGGCGATGTCGCGCGTGCGCGAGTGGCAGATCGTGACGGTGGCGTTGGCGTGCCTCGCCTTCTGGCAGAGCATCGCGGCCATCGGCTTGCCCACGATGTCGCCGCGGCCGAGCACGACGACCTCCGCGCCGTCCGTTGCCACGTTGCTGCGGATGAGCATCTGCTGGACGCCGGCCGGGGTGCAGGGGGCGAAGCCGCTCGAATCGCCGAGCATCAGCTTGCCGACGTTCACCGGATGGAAGCCGTCGACGTCTTTCGCCGGCAGGACCGCCGAGTAAACCGTGGCGGAGTGGATGTGCGAGGGAAGGGGCGCTTGAACGAGGATGCCATGCAGGCGCGCATCTGCATTCAGCTTCGCCAGAAGCGCGAGCAGCTCGTCTTGTGTGGCGGCCTGGGGCAGGACGTGCGTTTCGGAGGAGAAGCCGAGACGTTTGCAGGTCTTCTCCTTCATCCCGACGTAAACCTTCGAGGCGGGATCTTCGCCGACGCGCACGAAGGCGAGGCCGGGCTGGATGCCGCGGGAGAGAAGCGCGGCGATGCGCTGGTAGGTGTCCGCGTGGAGTTGATCCGCGATGGCCCGACCGTCGATGAGGTTGGTCAGCACTGCGTTTACTGCGGCACCACTTCGATGGTATCGATGTTGATGACCGGCGTGTTGGGCCACCGTTCGTCGAGGATTTCCTCGCCGGTCACGATGACGCGCTGGAGCTGCATCGACTTCACCGTGATGTTGGTGTTCGGGCTGAAGAGGTAGTTGATCGTCTTGTTGTTATCGAGGCTGCGCAGGACGAAATACGTCGGCGCCTGGATGCTCGCGCTGCCCTTAATAATGCCTTCGCGCGTCACGATGCGCTTGAGCGGCGGCTCGTCCACGGGCGGCGCGGGCGGCGTGACCGGAGCCGGCGTCGCGACGGGGTCAACCGGCGGCGGTGGAGGAATCACAACCGGAGCCGGGGTGACGGGCGGGGGCGTGATCGTTTCCGCCGGCGTCGTGACGACTGCGGGCGGGGTCACGACGGCGACTTCCGTGGGCGGTGGAGCTGTC
>JBDHQG010000678.1:0-2800 GCA_039806925.1 Limisphaerales bacterium | reverse complement strand
CCGTGGTGTCCGGCATGTTGATGGTGGTCGCGCCGGCTTCGATGGCGGCCTCGACAACCTTCACGAGGAAATCGAGCTCGGTGCGCGAGGCGTCCTCGGGCGAGAACTCGACGTTGTCCACAAACGCCTTCGCGCGTTTCACGCCGTCGATGGCGAGCCGGATGATTTCGCTCTGCGCCTTGCCGAGCTTGAACTCACGATGGAGCTTCGACGTGCCGAGGAAGACGTGGATGCGCCCGCGCTTGCCGGCGGGCTTGATGGCATGGCCGGCGGCTTCGATGTCCTTCGGCACACAGCGCGCGAGGCCGCAGATGACCGGGCCTTTGACTTCGCGGGCGATTTCCTGCACGGAGGCAAAGTCGCCTTCGCTCGCGACCGGGAAGCCGGCCTCGATGACATCGACGCCGAGGCGGGCGAGCTGGCGGGCGACCTCGAGTTTTTCGCGCGGCGTCATGGCGGCGCCGGGGCATTGCTCGCCGTCGCGGAGCGTGGTGTCGAAGATGATGATGCGGTCGTTTTTCATGTTTCTTTCTCTGTTATGGCGGCGCGGCCCTTGTTCCTCACGTCGAAAAACAAAAACCCCACCGCCGGGTTTGGCAGTGGGGTTTGAACGTTCAAAGCTTCGTCAACACCCGACCACCGCGCTGCGCAGAAGCAGCGCGTTGGTAAGCAGCAGAGTGTTGATGTTCAAATTCACGACGCAGAAGGTATCGGCAGCGGCCATGGAGGGTCAAATCCAATTTTCCGCAGTTGAGTTGATTAGGCGCGATTCAAAGCGGGTGAGATGAGACCAGGGCCGAAGGGCGCTGATGGGCTCCGCAGGAGCCTGATTCGTCGCCCCCTGCCGTGAGACCTCGCAACCTTTTGTTGCATATGCAACAAAAGGTTGTCCGTGGCATCCCCGGGTTTTACCGGTTGCGATTCAAAGTGAATCCGAGATTCCATCCGCTCCCGCCGCCCTGAATAGCGCCCGGCGGCGGTCAGCCGATATGTTTCTCGTTGCGGAAGAACCGTTGCGCGCGAAGCGCCGTGGCACCACACTTCCGGCTGAATCATCCGCCCCCTGCCGACGCGTGACCGGCAAGGCGTGATCCATCTGGCAGTTCATGAACAATAAAATCAGTTTGCTCCTCGGATGCCTTTGGGCAGGCGCGGCGGCGTGGTCTGCAAATGCCGCCGACGTCGGCGCGCCGGATTTCACCCGCGAGGTTCGTTCCGTACTCTCGCGACACTGTTTCAAGTGTCACGGTCCCGATGACGCCACGCGCAAGAGCGGGCTTCGCCTGGATGTTCGCGAGTCCGCCCTTCACGCCGCCAAGTCCGGCGCCGTGGCACTGGTGCCCGGCAAGCCCGACGACAGCGAGCTGGTGAAACGCATCTTCACGTCGGACGAGGACGAAGTCATGCCGCCGCCCAGCACGAAGGTAATTTTGACCGCGGCCGAGAAGGACATTCTCAAGCGCTGGGTCGCCGCCGGTGGTGAATACAAACAGCACTGGGCTTTTGCCGCTCCGGTGCAGGCCGCGCTGCCTGCCGTGAAGAAGAAATCGTGGCCGCAGAACGCCATCGATCATTTCGTGCTCGCGCGTCTGGAGAAGGAGAAGCTGGAGCCGTCTGCTCCGGCGGACCGTTACACTCTGGTGCGGCGCGTTTATCTGGATTTGATCGGCCTGCCGCCGACGCCGGAAGAAGCGGACGCGTTTACGAAGGATCGTTCCGCCGATGCCTACGGGAAGCTCGTCGACCGCCTGCTTGCGTCGCCGCGCTACGGCGAGCGTTGGGGCCGACGCTGGATGGATCTCGCGCGCTACGCGGACTCGAACGGCTATGAGAAGGATCGCCAGCGCAGCATCTGGCCGTGGCGCGACTGGGTGATCAATGCCTTGAACGCCGACATGCCGTTCGACCAGTTCACCATCGAGCAGATCGCCGGCGACCTGCTGCCGAATGCGACCGTGGATCAAATCATCGCCACGGGCTTTCATCGCAACACGATGTTGAACGAGGAAGGCGGCATCGATCCGCTGGAGTTCCGTTTCCACGCCATGACGGACCGCGTCGCCACCACCGGCACGACCTGGCTTGGATTGACCCTGGGATGCGTGCAATGTCACACGCACAAGTACGATCCGATTCCGCACAAGGAGTATTATCAGCTGATGGCGTTCCTGAACAACGCCGACGAGCCCGACCTCGACCTGCCCGGGCCAGGCTGGGAAAACGAGCAGCGCAAAAACCTCGAAAAGGCGGCCCGGCTCCTCGCACAGCTCCCGGAAAAATTCCCCATTGAGAGCAACACCTGGCACACGCCCCGTCCCGTTTCCGCCGGGGCAGCCAGCGGCGAGAGCGGCGACATTCAAGAGGACGGCTCCGCGCTGTTCATCGGGCAGAGTCCCGACAAGGACGACTACACGCTGGTCATCGATACCGACCTCACCGGCATCCACACCCTGCGTCTCGAAGCGCTCACCGACAAAATTCTCCCGAACAAAGGTCCGGGACGGACGAAGCACGGCAACTTCGTCCTGACGGAAATCGCGATCAGCGCCGCGCCCAAAAACTCGCCTGACGAAGCGGCGCCAGTGAAGATCCGTTCCGCCCAGGCCGACGTGGAGCAGAAGGATTTCCCGGTCAGCAACGCCTTCGACGGCAGGCCGCAGACCGGTTGGGCGGTCGAGGCCGAGGGCAAGAAGCTGAACACCACCCACACCGCAGACTTCGTTTTTGATCATCCCGTCGGCTTAACGAAAGGCACGCGTTTCACCGTGAAACTTCACCAACAGTATGGATGACAGCACAC
>JBDHQG010000677.1:0-2804 GCA_039806925.1 Limisphaerales bacterium | reverse complement strand
CTGCTGGATGGCGTGCGCGAGGCGACTTTATACGAAGCGGCATTGACCGTGATGATGCGCTTGGTGTTCCTGTTCAGCGCGGAGGAACGTGGCTTACTGCTGCTCGGCGATCCGCTGTACGACCAGAATTACGCGGTGTCCACGCTGCGCGCTAAACTACATGAGGCGGCGGATCGCAGAGGCGAGGATGTGCTCGGTTTGCGTAGCGATGCGTGGGCGCGTTTGCTGGCGACCTTCCGCGTGGTCTATGCGGGCGCGGATTCGCGGGATGACACCGATGCATGGCGCGCGATCTGGCCTGCGGCGGACTGGACGAAGCTGACGCGTCGCGCGTGGGCGGCGAGCCGTTGCATCGATTACCTGCACACGCTGCCGATGGTGAACACGAACCAGATCGCGCTCGCGGGCCATTCGCGCAACGGCAAGACATCGTTGATCGGCGCGGCGTTCGACGTCCGCGTGAATGCCGTCATCTCCAGCAGCTCCGGCGCGGGCGGAGCGTGTTCCTATCGGCTGTTCTCTGAGACGCAATTCGGCGAAGGCATCGAGAACATCACGCGCGCGTTTCCGGACTGGCTGCATCCGCGGCTGCGTTTCTTCGCCGGGCGCGAGAGCAAGCTGCCGGTGGATCAATCCGGGCTTATCGCGTGCATCGCGCCGCGACCGTGCCTGATCTCCTCCGCGCTGAACGACAGCGTGGAAAGCATCTGGGCGATCGAACACTCGTATCGTTCCGCGCAGCGCGCCTACGCGCTGCAAAACAAGGCCGGCGATTTCAACCTGCGCTATCGTTCCGGCGGACACGAAACACGCGTGGAAGACATCGAGGCGTATGTGGACTGGCTGGACAGCGTGTTTGGTCGAAAGCAGTACGGCCTGCCGGATTGCATCCTCTTCCCGACCTACGCCGACTGGCAGAAGCAACACGAGGAGCCAATCGATCCGCTCAGCTTTCCGACGAACGGCCTGGGCCCGCTGATGACGGACGCCGTCGGCGGTGAAATCAAGATCACCGATGTCTGGACGAAGAAGCGCGAGGCAATCCGCGAACGCATTCTCTGGGCGCTGGGCGAGGCGCCGCCGTTTGCGGAGAGCGCTCCGGGCGATTACGGCGCGGAACGTCCGCACCTCGCCACGATGCTGGGCCGGGCCGCGGTGCCGGCCGGACTGGCGAAGCGTTCGATCAATTTCGGCAACTACGTGGCGGGCGATCTTTATTTTCCGACGAACGCGGAACGCGCGGCGATGAAGCTGCCCGTCGTGGTCTGGCTCCATCCGATCTCGGTGCCGACGGGCTACGTGCCGGGTTATCGCCGCGGGGACGCGCCGCATCTGGCGCTGGCGCGGATGGGCTGCGCGGTGTTCGCGTTCGATCAGGTGGGAGGCGGATCGCGGATCGAAGAGGTGAGGAACTTTTACCAGCGTTACCCGGAGTGGTCGCTGCTGGGCAAACACGTCGAGGACACGCTCGCCGCGGTGGAGGCGATGCGGAAGGTGGACTTCATTGATCCGCGCCGCATCTGGCTGCTGGGTTACGCGACGGGCGGCATGACGGCGCTGCACGCGGGCGCGTTGGATGATCGAATCGCGGGCGTGGTGTCCGTCGCGGGCTTCACGCCGATGCGCACGGATACGCCGGACAAAGGCACGGGCGGCATCGCGCGCTGGGCGGCGTGGCTGCCGCTGGTGCCGAAGCTCGGCGCGTTCGCCGGTCACGAGGAGCACATTCCTTACGACTACCACGAGGTGCTCGGCATGATCGCGCCGCGGCAGGCGTTGGTCTTCGCGCCGAAGGTCGATTCACAGGCGACGCTCGCCGAGGTGCGCGCCTGCGTGGAAGACGCCCGGCATGTTTACGAACTTCATGCCGCGAAGGACGCGCTGAAGTTCGAGGAGCTCGACGACTACAACCATTTCTCGCCCGAGTCGCAGAAGATGATCTTCGAGCGCTTGAAGCAGGCGGCGGGGTTTTGAACGAGTCGGCAGGTGTTGCGGTAAAGCGACTCCGGTAGGACAGGCTTCCAGCCTGTCCCGATTTCACTGCTGCAAACGATGGTCAACGTCGCGGCCATTCGAGACAGGCTGGAAGCCTGTCCTACCAAATGTTTCCGTTGGGATCACTCCACGCGGAGGCGGAAGAAGCGCGCGGTTGCGGTGCGGGGAAGATCGAGGAAGGTCCGCTCGCTGACCGTGGCTTGGAGGAAAAGGCCGGTGGGCGTCCATTCTCCAGCGGCGAGATACTCGCGGACTTCGAGCGTGTAGCGGAAGCCGGCGGTGGCGTCGAACTTGATGCGCATGTTGTCGCCGGAGAGCGTGCCGGCGGCGATGGGTGCCGCAGGCGGCGTGTTGGTGCCGGGCGTGGGATCAATCGGTGGCGCGGTGATGCGGCCGGGGGAACCGATGTCCGAGCTGGACACGGCGCGGAGGACACCGTTGCTGCCGAGCACGCTCTTCGCGCCGAAGATCTGCGTGAGCGGATCGTAGTTGAAGGTGACGCCGGTGTCGGCGACGCCGAAATCCGCGCGGGAGACGGTGTCGTTCGGATCGGTGCTGAGGTTGTCCCAGAAGAAGAGCGTGTCGCCGGTGATGCGGAAGCTCAGGCCGCTGCCGGAGTAGCTGATGAGTTGCAGACCGGCGGGCAGGTTGGTTTCTCCCCACCAGTTGCGGAACTCGGCGGCGGTCAGGTTCTCAATGAAGACGATGGTTTCGCCGGGCGCGATGATGGGGCCGGCGGAGAAGACATGCGGATCGAACAATCCGCCGTTGCTGTCGTTGAAGCGCCAGCCGGTGAGATCGACGGGTTG
>JBDHQG010000676.1:0-2807 GCA_039806925.1 Limisphaerales bacterium | reverse complement strand
ATCTCCTCCCCAAGACCGGGCGCCGCCCGCTCTGGATCGTCTTTGTGCGGCAGTTCGCCAGCCCGCTCATCTACATCCTGTTCATCGCCGCCGGCATCGCGCTCGCCGTGGGAAAGCAGGGCGACGCGCTCGTCATCCTCATCGTCGTGCTGATCAACGCGCTCATCGGCGCGTTCCAGGAAGGCCGCGCCGAACGTTCCATGGAAGCGCTCCGCAAGCTCTCCAGCCTCCGCGTGCGCGTGATCCGCGATGGGCACGAAACAATGCTCGAAGCGCGAGAGATTGTTCCCGGCGACCTTCTCGTGCTCGCCGCCGGCGACGCAATCGGCGCCGACGCCCGGATCATCGAAGGCGCCGCGCTGGAAGCCGCCGAAGCCGCGCTCACCGGCGAATCGCTCCCCGTCTCCAAACATCCCGACGTGTTGCCCGCGGAAGCCGCGCTCGCCGACCGCCGGAACATGCTCTACTCCGGCACGCACCTCGCCGCCGGACGCGGTCACGCCGTCGTGGTCGCGACCGGACTCGACACCGAGGTCGGCAAGATCGCGCATCTCACCGCCAACGCCCAAGAGCCCAGGACGCCGCTCGAACTGCGCCTCGCGCAATTCGGGCGCTGGCTCGTCGTCGCGTCCGTGATTCTCTTCGTCTTCATCATCGGGCTCGGACTGCTGCGCGGGCTGCCGCTGCCGGACATTCTGATGGTCGCGATCAGCCAGATGGTCTCGCTCGTGCCGGAAGGTTTGCCCGTCGCCATGACCATCGCGCTGGCCGTCGGCATGCAGCGCATGGCCGCGCATGGCGCAATCGTGCGACGGCTCAGCGCGGTCGAAACGCTTGGCTCCACCACCGTCATCTGCAGCGACAAGACCGGCACGCTCACGCGCAACGAAATGACCGCCGTGGCCGTCTGGCTGCCGGACGGGCGTACGCTTGACATCACCGGCGCGGGCTACGCGCCGGAAGGCGCGGTTCGCGAGAACGGCTCGGACATCGCAAACACTCCCGCCCTCGCGGCGCTCCTGGAATCCGCCGCGCTCTGCAACGACGCGCAGCTCGTCCCGCCGGACAGCTCCGACCCGCGCTGGCGCGCTCTTGGCGATCCGACGGAAGCCGCGTTGCTCACGCTCGCGCTCAAGGGCTGCGTCGACCTGGAAGCGCTCCGCAAAGCGCTGCCGCGACAGGCCGAGATTCCGTTCGACTCCGCGACGAAGATGATGGCGACGTTGCACGGCCACGCCTTGCACGGACGCATCTGTCTCAAGGGCGCGCCCGAAGCGTTGATTCAACTGTGCGGCTTCGCGCGGCGCGGAGAGGACGCGCCGCCGCTCGACGCCGCCACGCGCGCCGCGATGGACGAGGCCGGACGCCGCTTCGCCGCTCGCGCGTTGCGCCTGATCGCCGTCGCGGAGATTCCGAACGCGCCGCTGGATCCCGAAGCCGGCTTCGATCAATTCGCCGGCAAGGCGGTGCTGCTCGGGTTGATTGGCGAGATGGACCCGCCGCGCGATGAAGTGCGCGCCGCCGTCGAGGAATGTCAGAAGGCCGGCATTCGCCCCGTGATGGTCACCGGCGATCACAAGGCCACCGGGCTCGCCGTGGCGCGCACGCTGGGCATCGCGCGCGACGGTGACCGCGCGGTGGACGGCGCGGAGCTGGAGCAGATGCCGGAACAGGATTTGCGCGCAGACCTCGACCGCATCTCCGTCTTCGCCCGCGTGCATCCGGCGCAGAAGCTGCGCATCGTGGAGGCGTTTCAATCGCAAGGCCGCGTCGTGGCGATGACCGGTGATGGCGTGAACGACGCGCCGGCGCTGGCGCGGGCCGATGTCGGCGTCGCGATGGGCATCACCGGAACCGAGGTCGCGAAAGGCGCGGCGAAGATCGTCATCACCGACGACAACTTCGCCACCATCGTGCGCGCGGTCGAGCAAGGCCGGCTGGTCTTCCGCAATTTGCAGAAGGTGCTGCTCTTCCTCTTCGCGACGTCCATCGACGAGGTGCTGGTGCTGGTCGGCGCGCTGGTGGCGGGATTTCCGATCCCGCTGGAGGCCGTGCAGATTCTCTGGATCAACCTCGTGACCGAAGGCGTGGTGACGGTGAACTTGATCATGGAAAATCTCGAAGGCGACGAGATGCGGCGCAAACCTTCCGACGGCGGCGGATCGCTCTTCAGCCGGACGATGCTCACGCGACTTGTCCTGATGAGCTGCACCTCGGCGGCGCTCACGCTCGTGTTCTTCTGGTGGCGGCTGTCCACCGGCGCGCCGTTCGCGCTGGTGCAGAGCGAGACGTTCACGCTCGTCGCCGTCTGCCAGTGGTTTAACGTGCTGAACTGCCGCAGCGAGACGGCCAGCGCGCTAAACTTGAGTTTGTTCAAGAATGTGTGGTTGCTTGGCGGACTGGCGTTGGGAAATCTGCTGCACTTCGGCGTCATCTACACGGCGCCGCTCGCGCGCATCTTCCACACCACGCCGATTCCCTTCGCGGATTTCTTCCTGATCGGCGCGGTCGCCAGCGGCGTGCTGTGGGTGGAGGAGATTCGGAAGGCCATCGTCCGCTTCCGAAAGCGGTCGAGATACACGCGGTCGCTTCCGTAGCGGTGACATCCGCCGGCCTTCTCATTAGCACCCGGCTTCAGCCGGGTGTACGAGCGCTCAAGAAAGGAAGAGCTGTTTCAACAGCTTCTCAAAGAAAGAAAGCCGCTAAAGCGGCTGAGATATGGTCTTGTCACCTCGGTCACCCGGCTGAAGCCAGGTGCTAATGAGAACCGGAATCATGGAGTCTCGGTCTGGGGGCGTAGGCATTTG
>JBDHQG010000675.1:0-2811 GCA_039806925.1 Limisphaerales bacterium | reverse complement strand
GCGACCTTCTTCGGCTCCAATCTCACGCTGAACATCGGCAACTTTGTGACCATCGAAGGCAGCGCGGTGGTCTTTGACGGCGGTGGCAACTTCAGCGGCAGCGGCCTGACCATCTTCCTGGGCCAGGGTCCGCTCTACATCGATGCCTCGGCGAATCCGAAGGTGGTGAACCCGGCGGCGCGCGGCGTGTTGCTCAAGGACGCGGCGGCGGGCATCAAGAAGGTGGGCGCGAATTATGTGGTGTATGCGGAGGGCACGGTGGAATTGCTCGGCATCCCGGGGGTGACGTTCTCGGGTGACGCGGTGGTGCGCTTCAACAACACGGGCGCGGCGGACACCGTTGAGATTCCCGACACGCCGGCCAATCGCACGGAAAACGTTGCGGCCGGCGCGACGAGCTTCTCCGGTTCACTCACGCTGGCGGTCGCGGGCCAAAGCATCGGCGGCACGTTCTCGTTCGAGCAACTCACCTTGCCCGGGCCGACGTCCGCGCTCACGGACGATATTCGCGTGATCAAGGTGGGGATTACGGGCGGCTTCCTGAATCTGGGTGATGGCAACACGAATTTCGTGTCACTCACCGCTGGCACGGGCGGGTTCATCCTCAGCAACGCCGGTCTTGCCGGCGACTTCAGCGTGGCGGTCGGATGGAACATTCCGGGGGCGGTGGATTTTGACGGCACGTTCCGCGTGAAGATCAACAACACGACGACCGCGGTAAACGATGACATCTCGGTCAACGGCGAGACGATTGAACTGCGCCTGCCTGCCGGTCCCTATTTGAAGGTCGAAGGCGGGGCGGATCCAAATCCACCGATCGAAATGACGGTCTTTGGCCAGACCTTGAAAGGCCGCTTCGCGTTCGAGCAATACAACGCTCCAGCCAGCCCACAGGCCCTCGCCGGCACGCCGCCGCAAAAGCTCGTGCGCATCGCCATCACGGATCTGGAATTCCACCTGCAGGCGGATGGCGCGGACATCGTCAGCCTTACCAACGGCGAAGGCTTCTTCGTCATCAAATCGACAGGTCTCGCCGGACGGGTCAGCGGCACGTTCACCGTCGCGCCTTCCCTCGGCATCGAAGTGAACGGGACGGTGTCCCTGGCGTTCAGTAATTCCACCGCGGCCGTGGCGGAGCAATTCACGATCGGCACGCGCACGGTGGCGCTCAACCTGCCGGCCGGTCCGTATCTGCGACTGGAAGGCACCGGCCTGAACCTGCGCGTCGCGGGCCAGCGCGTCAGCGGCAATTTCGCCTTTGAGAAGAGCACGACGGCGGGGACGACCCCGACGACCGTGGTCCGCGTCATCGCCACGAACGTGAACGTGGCGCTGGGCGACGGCACAACGGATTTCCTGACGCTGACAAACGGCAGCGCGGTCCTGCTGCTCCAGCAGAGCGGTCTGGCCGGACGATTGGGCGGAACGATTGGAGTCAACATTCCGGGGGTCAGCCTTGGCGGGACGTTCACGGTCGCCATCAACAACACCAACGCGCCCATCACGAACGTGGAGTTCGAGGTGGCCGATGGCGACACCGAGGTTTTGAACCTGCAAGCTGGACCGTTTGTGCGCGTGGAAGGCACGGGTGTTTATTTGGTGGTGCTGGAGCAGAAGCTCAGCGGCAACTTTGTCTTCGAGCAGCTCACGCGCACCAATGGCCAGCGCGTGGTGCGCTTGGCGTTGACCAATGGCTCGCTGTCGCTCGGCGGCACTCAGGCCAATCCGCTGGTCGAAGTCACGGGCGGCACCGGCAAGCTGCTGCTCACCCCGGCGGGTCTTGCCGGCGAGTTCGGCGGCAACCTCAGCGTGAACATCGATCCGAGCATCCAGTTCACGGGCGCGCTGAACGTCGCCATCAACAACACGAATGCGGTGGTGAACGAGGACTTCATCGTCGCCGGCGAGCGCATCCATCTCTCGCTGCCGGCCGGCCCGTATCTGCGCGTCGAGATTGGCAACGCGTCGGCTCCGGCGAGCCTGAGCGTGCTCGGCCAGACCTTGAGCGGCAACTTTGCCTTCGAGCAGGTGACGACGGCGGCGGGCTTGAAGCGCGTACGCGTGGCGGCGACGAACGTCAACCTCTCGCTCGGCGGCGTGGTGGAAGTGCTCAACGGCGAGGGCTCGTTCCTCATCAGCCCGGACGGCCTTGCGGGTTCGCTCGCGGCGACGGTGAACCTGGACGTGCCCGCCGGCATCGAGTTCGTCGGGCGCTTCGGTCTCTCCATCAACAAGACCTCGCGCTCGGTGAACGAACAGTTCACGGTCGGTGGCCGCACCATTGTTCTCAATCTTCCCGCCGGACCTTACATCCGCGTCGAGGGCATTGGCGTGCAACTCAGCGTCGCGGGCCAGACGTTGAGCGGCGACTTCGCCTTCGAGCAGTCCTCGACCACCAATCCATCCACCGGCATGACGCGCACGGCAACCCGCGTGGTGGCACAGAACGTTTCACTCCGACTCGGCGGCGGCGGCACGGATGTCGTGGTGCTGACGAATGGTCGCGGCAGCTTCCTGATGACGAGCGACGGCATCGCCGGCGAGCTGGCGGCGACGGTGAGCTTGAACATTCCGGGTGTGCAGTTCGCAGGAACCTTCCGCCTTGCGATCAACAACACCGGTGACGCCATCGACGAGGAGTTCAGCGTTACGGTGGTGAACGGCGGAACGATTCTCACCTCGCTCAACGGTGGCACGGGCATCGGCGCCGGCCTGCTGTTGACCTCGGGCGTGGCGGCTCCGGCGAACGGACAGTTTGTGAACCCGGTGGCGGCGGCGCTCGATCCGGCGGCGATGTTGATCAGTCCGGTG
>JBDHQG010000055.1:0-12396 GCA_039806925.1 Limisphaerales bacterium | reverse complement strand
TTTAACTCGCAGCCAAACCTCTTGAACGAACCAACAGACCTGTTATGAACACCACGCCTCAGGGGGCGGGTGATTTTGAACCCGCGAATGGGTGGGTGATTTTAACCCGCGAAATGACAATACTGCCACGATGATATTCAGTTCGCCGATGACTTGGAAGCGCACCTTGCCGTGCTCAGGACGATGGCGAGCCTGAGTCCAAAACCAATTTCGGAGTCCGCGTCGGGAGCCAGTGTTGACCGGCATAATCAACTCGCGGCGCGTCAACCCGACGCGACTCCGAAAACCACAGTGAAACGTCTGACTGCCACTGAGGAGATATTGAAGGCCAAAGGCGTCAACTCGTTGGAAGAACTCGAAGTAAAGCACGCAAGCAACGCAGGGACAAAGCAAGAGCCATCTCGTAAGCCTGATGTGAAGGCACAGTTGATGGAAGTCGCTGGCGTGAAAACATTGCCCGAACTCAAGAAATTCACGGCCAAACTACGTGAGCCAACCGCCACCGAGGCGTTGTTGGAGTCGCAAGGCGTGAAGACTTTGGCCGAACTCGCGGCCAAGCGTGCGGAAGAACGGCGTGCGAAGCATCGTGTCCGCACGGCGCTGTGGGTTTTGTTCCTCTCCATCGCGTTCAACGTCGGCGCGCAAGACCCGAAAGTTTATACGCTGATAAGCGGCGGGACAAACGCTGTTCCTGCAAACTCGACGAATGCGGCGGTCGTTCATCGTGTGGACGAATACGGCGCTGCTTCGCTGCAAGCCTCCGTTGCCGCGCCATCCGGCACGTCCAACCTGTTGTTCTACGTGTTTCGCTCCGTCGGAAACCTACGAGAGCAGCCCTTTTACAACTCTCATTGCGCCGTCGTCATCGACTACAAACGTCGCTTTCACAAACTTCAACGTGGGTGCCGCCGCATCCATCAAGATCGTTCCCGCCAATACGAACGCGGGAAACTACGCCACGAATGTCACACTGAAAATCCGGTTCAAAGCCTCCAGGCGAAAGCTCGCATCCTGACACCATGAAGAAACCCACCCAACAAGGCGGCGATGCCGCAGACGAATTCGACGTGAAGGCCAAGGGCGACGCGCCCGCGCCCGCACCTTTAGCGCAACCCGCTGTTACCTCCTACGCCGCGCAACGCAAGCCTCTGCCCAAGCCCGGTCCGCCTCCGCCACTGATCAAAAAACCGGAACCCGAATCCGAAAAAGAGGCCGAAGCAAAGTTGCCAAAGGAGGAATTCCCAACCGATCTCAGGGAGGCGCTCAGGCTGCTTACGCAACTCGACAACGATCCGAACGCAAATAGTGGCAGCCGTGCCGAAATCAAAGTCCGCGCTCAAAGGCTTCAGCGGCTTCGCAAGCACGTTCACACCTTACAACAATTACCGCACGCGCCTTCGCTTTCAGCGAACGATCTCGCGCTCCGAAATCAGTTTGTCCACAAACTCCGTGATCGTAAGCGCGACCGCTTGAAGGAACTCGCCACCAAAAACCCGAAAGTCGCCGCGCTGTCAGCGTAGTAAATCAACTTAAAGCTCAATAATTATGCCCCAAAATCCTTCGATGAAACTCGAACCAAAGGCCCGGCTCGTTGCCGATGCTGACATCAAGACGCTTCTTTCCGAAGCCGAGTCGCACCTCGAAATATACGAGGCGCAAACGATTCGCTTTGCCGATCAGCTTGATCCCGACTTAGCGATCAATAACCTGAAACAGCAGATCGAAAAGTCGAAGTCACCCGACCAAATCGCTGAACTGCAAAAGCAAATCGGAGGGCTGACTATTGCGAAGGACGAATCCAAGCGCGCAGCACGGCGGGCCTGCAACCAGTCCTACGCACCCGTGCGCGAAGTTCTGAAAAGGATTCTCGACCGTGCGGATACGGTAGCCAATGAACTCACACGGGAAGCGCAGGATGCCGAACGTGAATTCTTTGCCGCCTTCGGTCTGCCCCACGGCGATACCAGAGTATCCGCTCGCGTGGCGTCACTTCGTGCGCAGTTGAATACGATGCGCGGAGCCTTGCAACCGACGACCGGGTTGCCGTCGGTTAAGTCGGCTATCGTCGAGTTCCTTCGCGCACCGCGCACCTGATCACATGGTTCAAATGCCGCGCCATGTGATGTCTAGGGAGTCTCCTAGAGGCAGCATGGGATCGGCATGTTCTGCGTCAGGGATCAGAACGCGCTGCGCAGGGAAAAATTCCTTTTGCTCCACCGCAAGCCGCTGACAAATGCCTGAAAACATTGATTCATTCTCGATCAATGCCCTGAGCACTAGGCTGGGGTATGACCGTCGTTCGTTGAGCAAATGGCTGTGTGATGTTCAACCCGCCGGAACGGAGGGCGGGCATCCCGTTTACCGCCTTGAAGACGCGCAAGCTGCGATCTCGAAAGCGTTGCAGAAAGGCAAGCGCGGCTCGGCAGCGCGAGAACGGTTGGTGAACCTGCAAGCGGACAAGCTCGCCTTCCAGATCGCCACCATGCGGCGCGAGTATGTTCTCGTCGTGGACGTGGAGCGTGACACGGGTTTGATGATAGCCGACGCCCGGCGCGTGCTGGAGCAAGGCCCGACGGCGCTCGCACCGCAAGTCGTCGGCGTCACGATCCCGGAGGCTGAACAGTTGCTCCGGGAATGGGTCCAGACGGCGCTAGGCGAACTTCACAACGATCCTTTGGGTGAAAAGGCAGTGGCACCGGGCGCAAGCGCAGAACCCCCAGCAGGCAACTTCTCCGTAACCGAACATTGAACCATGTCCACAAGCACCAACAGCATCCTGATCAAGCTCGGCATCTCCGGTGACGCGCAGGTGCAAAGCGCCTTCGCAAACCTGCGTGCCGAACTCGACCGCGTAACGAAGCATCACGAGGCATTGTCAGTCGGCATGAGCCGCGTCGGCCAACTCGCTGTTCTGTTGGGCGGCGATCAACTCGTCATGCTGGCGAATCAGGCAACGCGCCTGACGCAAATCTTCGGCGGACTCGGCAAGGCCATGCAAACGATTGGTGCGTTGCGCGCTGGGTTGATTGGCGTGGGCATCGCAGGCGCGGCCTTCGGTGTTCAGAAGTTCGTCGGTGATCGGGAGAAAGAAGCGGAGCGGATGAAAGCGCAAGCCGACGCTGCAAAGCTGCTAGACGAGAAGATGAAGAGCCTTGCTGAAAGTCAGGCTCTACTCAATCAGCGTATGGCAGAAGGCGCGATCAAACCTGATGCTGCCGCAGACTTGCAGAAGTGGATCGACGACCTTCGCCGCTTCGGCGCGTCTGGCGAATACGGGTTGAAGGTAATCGGGACGATGGATGAGAAGATCCGTTCCGTCCTCGACGCAGTAAAGTCCAGGGATGTCGCCGGGCTTGTGGACGCGCATCGCTCTGTCGGCAAAGTCAGAGCCGAGGCCGAACTGGAAACGCAACGGGCGCTCATCGCGCAATCGTTGACGAACAACCAAACACTCTACGATCAACAAAAGGTGCAACTCGACGGATGGCTTGCGCGTCGTCGGCAGCTTGTCATCGAAGCCCACGGACTCGAATCCAAGAACATCGAACGACAGGAATTCGAGGCGCGGGCGCGGTTGAATCTCTCCGATGAAGTCGCCCGTCAGAAGGCGCTCGCAGACCTAGAAAAGCTCAACGGCCAGAAAAAGATTCTCGCGATCAAGCTGGAATCCGACATGAACGCGATCACCGCAGAGGGTGAAGCGGAGCGCAAACGCATCCGGGAAACGGCTGCTGAGAACAAGAAGATCGCGGACGCAATGCTTCGCGACATTCAGCAGCAGTCATTGGCCATAGAGAATCCCCGCGCCGGTCAGATGATGGCCGAAGACAATCGGAACGCTGAGTTTCAAGCTGAGATCGCCGCCTTGCAGGTCAACACCGACACCAAGAACCGGCTCCGGGAGCAAGGGGAATGGCTTCACCAACAGCGCATCTCTGTCATCCACCAACAATTCGAGGATCAACGGCTGGCGCTCGAAAAGCAGCATGACATGGAGCGAGCACGCTTGCGGCGGGATCAATTCGAGGCGACCCGCAAGACACTGGATGACATGTCCACGACCGCCCGGCTTTTCGGAAGAAAGGGCGTCGCGATGGCGAAGGGGTTCGCAATCGCTTCAACCTTGATGAGCACCTACGAGGCCGCGCAGAAGTCTTACGCGGCGATGGCGTCCATTCCCTACGTCGGCCCGATATTGGGCGGCATCGCCGCCGCTGCCGCGACTGGCGCGGGTCTGGCGCGAGTGGCGCAAATCCGGTCTGCGGGCGCGGGCGGCTTTGCTGCGGGCGGATACACGGGCGACATGCCCGCGAATCAAGTCGCCGGACAAGTCCACGGCAGAGAGTTTGTGTTCTCCGCGCCAGAGACGCAGCGCATCGGCGTTGATAACCTCACGGCTCTGCATGAAGGCGCTATCAGCTTGAACTCGCCAGCGGTCAACGTCGGTGCGACGCAGATTAACGTCGGGATGATCAACAGCGACGCGGAACGCCGCCGCTGGCTCAAGAGCGATCCCGGCGTCCGCAAAATCATCATCGACATGATCAATGGTTCAAAGTTTGACCTCGGCATTGCATGAGCGATCCACCCACACCGAAGCAGTTGACCGAAGCTGAATGGGAGATTCTCCAAGGGCGCGTCGGTGCGCTTGAGCTACTCGCGGCGCAATCCTTCTTTGGACTGTTGAAGCTGGTCAAAGACGAGGACAGGGAATTCATCATCGAAGAGGCGCTGATTCAGTTGGAGGTTAGGTTTGAAAAGTTCCACCCCATCGCAGCACGGGCCGCGCTGGAATCAGCGGAGTGGATTACTAAAACCGCGCTGGATACCGTGAGGTATCAAGGCAAGGATACGCTGTCAGCGTAGCGGCGGGCGAAGGCCGCTCGAATGAGCGGTTGAAGGGGAAACAAACTCAGGCGGCAGGGGATGTCGCCAACTCTGCAACTAGCTTCCGGTAGGTTCCGGCGATGCTGACTTTCCCGCTGCGCAGTTTGTCCAGCACATCGGGATCGGCGTGCCGGATGATGACGCGGGCGAACTGAACGGTTTGACGGCTGCAACCGGCGATCTTCCCGATCTCTCGGATCGTGTCGAACCGTTCTCCTGTCAGACGTTGGCGGGTGAAGCCGCCGTGATAGCTCCCGGCGCGCTGGCGTTGCCTTGCCAGCGCCCGGATACGCGGTTCCATCGCCAATGCCTGCTCAACACGCTCAAAACGTGTCAGCGTCGGTTCTACGCGCAGCGGCCAGCTTCCGGGCAGGACTGGCGTTTCCGGCGCGGGCGGTGGTGTCGCCGCTGGCTTCTCAGGCCGTGGGCTTTCGGGCATGA
The DNA here is from genome assembly GCA_039806925.1 of Limisphaerales bacterium. Lineage (GTDB taxonomy): Bacteria > Verrucomicrobiota > Verrucomicrobiia > Limisphaerales > JADJPG01 > JADJPG01. The sequence continues at coordinate 7,068 of JBDHQG010000055.1, read as the reverse complement.
ACGCCCAAAACACCGCGCAGTCTTTCGCGGACACCAGTTGCTTGTAATGCCGCTCCAAGATGCCCGCGCTGTTCCCCAGCCCGAATGCCACCTTGTAGGCGTCGCGATGCTTCGCCAGCAGGTAGCTCGCTGCCGTGTGCCGGGCGCAGTCATGGGGCCATTCTGCGAAACCCAACAGACGCGAAGCCTGTCGTTGATACCGCCGTCGCGTCATTAGCTTGCACGGCAGTTGCGCCTTCATTTCGTGCGCCAGCTTCATCCAAGCAAGGGCTGTGGGCTCAAGGTTCACGACGCGCCGACTGCGCACCTTGCTTGCCGCCGTGTCGATCACAACGCATCCGTCCTCGATGTTGACGGCGCTCCAAGTAAGGCGGGCAATCTCATCCGGTCGCACGCCAGCCAGAAGGCCCAGCGTCCAGAACGCCAGTTGCCCCGGCTTCCGACGCCGGGCGTAATCGAGGATCAACGCCGTTTGCAGTGGTGTGAGGATGAACGGCGGTTTGCGCTCAATGCGTATCTTCTCCATGTATCGGGTGGGATTGTCCGCAATCCACTGCCGACGCACGGCGAATGAGAACAACGATGACAGCCGCCCCATGTTCGACGACTGAGTTGCGGGCGTTTCCTTCCGGTTCAGAAACCAGCTTTCGATCACGTCGATTGTGAACGCCGAGATCGGGACATGCTCCCGGCCCCGGATGAAGCTGTGCAGATACCGCCGCAGGTTGGCGATGGTTGCAGGTCGCAGGTTTGCAGCACGCTTGATTTCGAGTAAGTGATCAACGGCACGCCCGATACTCACTCCCTGTTCACCGCGGCGCGGCATGAGCGCCGATGCGCTGGACGGTTCAATCAATGCGAGGCTCATTTGCCCTCCTTCCTCTCGCGCCTTTGCCGCTGCAACGCCTCGCGGACACAACCGGTGATGAACTTGCGCGGCGGCAGCTTCGCCTGCTGACAGAAGGCAACGAGTGTGAATACGCATTGCCTGACCGTCGCGTATTTACACTTCATGGCGTGCGTCCTTTCTAAACCAATGGAAGTGGAGGTTGCATCCCTCTGACCGCGCAAACTCGGCGCAATCATTCACGACGCTCTCTTGAGGGTTCGGCCCAAAGTCCGCCGCGACTTTGCTGTCTAGCCCGACAATGACGGCATTAAAGATGCCGTGCTCTTGTTCGTGCATGTTGACAGTGCAGCAAGGATGTTCAGGCAACTCACGATTGCAGAAGCCGCAGTTCATCGCGCACCGCCCTTCTTTGCCGCTTTGAGCGTCTTTAGCCTTTCCGCCACGAGCCGCTGGGTTTCCTCAGCCCGTTCGTCGGCATTGATGAAATCATCATTGCTCCAATCGCACAGGCCGGGCGAGCCTTCAACGAGCAATCGCATCACGCATTCTTCCAGCGTCCAACCGTTTCGCGACGCGCCTTGCGCCAGTTGCAACCAGTAGGTTGAGTCCAACTCCAAGTTGATCGGAATGGTGATGGTTTCGGTTACGTCTCTTGGCACCCCAGCCGGAACGCTCTTGAGCCATTTCGCGAATTGATCCGCGCTGGACTGGCGACGTTTTGGCGTTGGCTTGTGAACTCCATTGAGGACTGAACCGCATGTTGAACTGACTACTTTCATTCTGACCTTTCGTTGTCCGCATAGGGACACAAAAAAGTCTCTCGACCGCGAAGGGTTGCACCTTATCCGGCCACGGCATCACCCGTGTTCCGTATCGCAATCGAGAGACTTCAATGTTTGCTTTGCGCCTCCGGGTTGATGGCCCGGCTAAACAGTGGCGGCGTCCGTGCAACCGAACGCGAGGGCAATATCAACCGTGCGGGAGGGCATGACAAGGCGCATCTTCACACGCTCGCACGTCCTCGCACATTCACGCACACGAAGGCGGAAATCTTGGACGGCTTTTCTTACTCCTTTTCTTACTTTCGGGTCTTCTTTGACCTTCGATGTGATGAAATCCCTGATTTCATTAGGAGATTTTGAAGTGGTGGCTGAGGCCGGAATCGAACCGGCGACACAAGGATTTTCAGTCCTCTGCTCTACCAACTGAGCTACCCAGCCACATCGGCGAAGGAGCGTCATTGAACGTTCTGCACCTGCGCTTTGCAAGGCATATTTCTGGCCGCAGGGCTTGCCGGGCGCACGCTCCGCGGCGATCGGGATGAAAGGAAGTCCCGGCTTGATGGACGTCTTCGGGACTGTCCCGGGAATAAACGAGACGGGTCGCCAGTTGCCTGACCGCGAGGTGCCGTTTCACCTTTCCGGGGGGATTTCCCGGCGGCGGGGCGGTCTTGATAGGTGCTTGCGTGCCAGGCGCGAATCACCGATAACTCTCGGGCAACAGTTTCGTTGCCCACCTGAAACTGATTATCAACATGGACCGAAGGAAACAGTTTTGTGTCGCCCTGCTGGGGGTCGCTCTGGCTCTGGGATCGTTTACGGGATGTTCGGCCGATGCCAAGAAGGCGCGGCATCTCGACCGGGCGGAGGGCTATTTCAAAAGCGGCGATTTCGACAAGGCGAAGATCGAGCTTCTCAACGTGCTCCGGCTGGAACCGCTGAACGCAAGGGCCATCCGCCAGATGGGCTTCATGCTCTACGAGCAGGGAGCGCCGCTCTCGGCCTACAAATTTCTCTCGAAGGCGGTCGAGCAGAACCCGCAGGACACGGAGATTGCGCTCAAATTCGCCTCCGCGCAGGTGGCGGTGGGCGAATGGAAGAAGGGGCAGGATGTGGCCACCGCCATCCTGGCGAAGGAGCCCACGAACACCGCCGCCATCATCGTGCTGGCGGAATCCGCGATGGCGCCGGAGCTGGCTTCCACCGCCGCGCAATGGCTCGAACGCATCCGCCCGGGCGCCGGCGGCAAGGCCGAGTTTCATCTCGCCACCGCCCAGCTGGCGCTGCGTCGAAAGGACATGGCGGGCGCGGAAGCCGGCCTGCGGCAGGCGCTCGCCGTCGAGCCCAAGTCTGTTGCGGCCCACATGGCGATGGGCGACTGGCAGCGGTCGAAGTCGAATTACGCGCTCGCCGAGCAGGAGTTCAAGACGGCCATGGCCGGCGCGCCGGCGCGTTCCCTTGCGCCATTGAAGTATGCCGAGCTCAAGGCCAACATGGACGCCCTGCCCGAAGCGAAAAAAATCCTGGGAGAAGTCACGGACAAAACCCCGGACTTCCTGCCCGCATGGGGATTGCTCGCGCAAATCGCCCTCTCCGAAAAAAATTACGACGAGTGCATTTCCATTTCCGAGCGCATTCTCAACGTGGACCAGTTGAACTTCCGCTCCCGCCAGACGATGGCCCAGGCGAAGCTCGCGAAAGGCCAGACCGCGCAGGCGATCCAAGATCTGGAAACCTTGAACACGTTGCTGCCGAAATCGCCGCAGACGAAGTTCCAGCTCGCCGTCGCCTACCTTCAGACGACGAACATGGATCGCGCCGCGGCCGCGCTGGAGCAGGCCATTGCCCTGAACACGAACTTCACGGAGGCCATCGTGCTGCGGGGACGGCTGAACTTGAGCCAGGGCGACGCGGCGGAGGTGGTGAATTCGATGCTCGGTCTCATCAAGCGCCAGCCGGACGCCAAGGCGGCCTACGTGCTCCTCGCCGACGGCTACCGCATGTTGCGCCGGCCGGATGACGCCATCGCCGTGTTGCGCGGTCTGGCCAAGGGATACCCGCAGGATGCGCAGGCGCCGTTTCTCCTGGGCATGATGTTGCGCGAGCAGGGCAAGAACGCCGAGGCCCGGGCCCAATTTGAAAGCGCGATCGCCCTTGCGCCGGACAATTTGCCGGTGTTGTACCAAGTCATCGACCTCGACATCGTTAACAAGGATTACGCCGGCGCATTGAAGCGCTTGCAGGCCGAAATGCAGCGGCGGCCAAAGGTGGGGGGCTTGTATTTCCTCGAAGCCCGCGTTTACCGGGCCCAGAACGATCTGCCCCGCGCCGAGGAGTCCTTGAAGAAGACGCTCGAACTCGATCCCAATTTCGTCAGCGCCTACCAGCTGCTCGCGCGCACCTACGTCTCGGGCCAGAAGCTCGACAAGGCGACGGAACAGCTCGAGGGCCTGATCTCCAACAAGCCGCGCGACATCAGCAGCCTGATGCTGCTGGGAACCATCTACGAGCAGGCGAAGGATTACGACAAAGCCAGGGAAACCTACGAAAAGCTGCTGCTCGTGAACAGCCAGTTTGTGCCGGCGCTGAACAACCTCGCCTATCTTCAGGCGGAGCGTTTCAACAGTCTGCAAAAGGGGCATGACCTTGCCCGCAAAGCGCGGACGATTGCTCCTGAAGATTCATTCGTTGCGGATACGCTGGGGTGGATTCTCTTCAAGAAGAAGGAGTACCGGGAGGCCGTGACGATCCTTCAGGAAAGCGCGTCCAGGAACACCTTGCCCGAGATTCAATATCACCTCGGCATGGCCCATTACATGATGGGACAGGCGGAGCCCGCGAAGCTGGCGTTTCAGCGCGCGCTCGCCTCGCCGGACTCCTTCCAGGGCAGGGAAGACGCGCAAAAACACCTCGCGTTGTTGTCCAACACCGGAACGCCCAACTTGGCCAATGGCCCGGAAACCAGCCGGGGAATGGATCCGAACGACATCCTCACCCGGCTGCGGCTGGCGGCATTGAATGAAGAACGCGGGGCGAACGAAAACGCCGCGAAGCTCTACGAGGAAGTTCTGGCCATCAATCCGCAAAGCGTCCAGGCGCTCGTGAAGCTGGCGCGGTTGAATGCCGGCCCTTTGCGCAATCCGGAAAAGGCGATGGCCCTGGTGAAGAAGGCCCGCGAGCTGGCCCCAAACGATCCGGAGGCCACTCATGTCATGGGCAAGCTGGTTTTCCAAAATGGCGACCATGCCTACGCCTACAGCCTGCTGCGCGAAACCTCCATCCGGCACACGAACAGTGCGGAGCTGTTCTACGATCTCGCCTGGGCGGCCTACAGCGTGGGGCAGACGGCGGCGGCGAACCAGGCCATGCAACGGTCGCTCGCCATCGCGCCGCAGAATCCCCTCGCGGACGCCGCGAAGTGGTTTCTGATGATGACTGGCATTGCGGAGTCCACGGCGGACCCGGCGGCGTCTGAACCGCGTGTGAAGGAATTGCTGGCGGCGGACCCGGCCCATGCGCCGGCCTTGATGGCGCTCGGGCAAATCCAGTGGCGGCGCGGAGAGACAGCCCCGGCGACCGGGACGTTCGAGAAGGTGCTGGCCCGCTTTCCAAAACAGGCGCAGGCGCAGCGCAATCTCGCGGCCTTATACGCCGCGACTCCGGGAAAGGAGGACCGCGCGTTCGAGCTGGCCACCAGCGCCCGCGCCGTGCTGGGAAATGACGCCAGCCTCGCCCGCACGCTCGGGCGCCTGAGCTACGGGCGGAAGGATTATCGCTACGCCGTGACGTTGCTGGAGGAGGGCCTGCGCGGTGGTGCGCCGGACGCCGCATCCCTGTTCCTGCTCGGGATGAGCCATTATCAATTGAAGGATTCGGCCGCCGGCGCCGCAGCACTGCAAAAGGCGCTGGCGGCGGGATTGCCCGAGCCGTCCGCGGCCGAAGCGCGGCGCGTGCTCGCTGAATTGCAGAAGCGATAGAGTTTCCGCCGCACGTTCTCATTTGGTAACAATGAGCCCGTGATTTCCACACCGACCATCCTGTTGACCGGCGCAGTGTGGGCCTCGCTGCTGGCGCTGTCGGCGGTGGCCAAGGCTCCCCGTTCCATGGACCGGTGGGCTTTCACCGCCGGAATGCTGGCGATGGCCGCCGAGGCCGCGCTGGTGTCAATGGGCCTGACCGCATCGACGATGCAAGGTACCGTTGACTGGCTGTCACTCCGCTATCTCGCCGCCGCCTTCGTCCCGTTTCCGTGGCTTCTCTTCGCGGTCAGTTACGCGCGCGGGAATCACGCCGTCTACATCCGGAAGGCCCGGACGGTTCTGATTCTCTCGGCATTGCTGGTCATCGTTCCGCTGGCCGGGTACCCCCACCTCATCACGCTTGAAACCCTTGAACTCGTGCCGTTGCCCAACACGGTTCTTGTTCTTGGCACGCCCGCAAAAATTCTCAACGGTGCGCTCGTCGCCACGACAGTGCTTGTCCTAATGAATCTGGAGCGGACCTATCACGCTGCGGTGGGCGTGATGCTCTGGCGCATCAAGTACATGATGATGGGCCTGGGCCTGCTCTTTGCCGTGCGACTTTATACGCGAAGCCAGTCGCTGCTTTACTCCACCTTCAACCCGGCGCTCGAGGCGTTCAACGGCGGGGCGCTGGTCCTGGCCTGTCTGCTCATCACCATCTCATTGCTGCGTGCGGGCATGTTTGGCGCGGACATTTACCCGTCGCAAACGGTCATCTTCCGGTCGCTGACCGCGTTTGTGGCGGGATTGTACCTGGTGATGGTCGGTCTCCTGGCAAACGTCATCACCCGTTTCGGCGGCGATCCGGCGTTCCCCATCAAGGCGTTTCTCATCCTCGTTTTGCTGGTGGCGCTGGGGAGTCTGCTCGCCTCGGCGCGGCTGCGCCTGATCGCGCGGCGGTTCGTGAGCCGGCACTTCAACCGGCCGTTGTATGATTACCGCCAGATCTGGCGGAGCTTCAGCGAACGCACGGGCTCGGTTGCCGATGAGGTGGGTCTTTGCCGGCAGTCGGTGAACTTCATTTCTGAAACCCTGGACGTGCTGTCCGTGACCGTCTGGCTGACGGACGAGCGGGGCGAACGGTTCGTTTTTGGCGCCTCCACCTCCGTCCAGAACGCCCAGTCTGCGGACTTGCTGAATTCCGGGACCAACGCCGCCCGGCTGATTCAAATGATTCGGGAACGTCCCGAGCCGTTGGATTTGAGTGATACAACCGAGGACTGGGCGGGGGAACTTCGGCGGCTCAACCCGGATCAATTTCCCCGGCAGGAGGGCAACCGCATGTGCATCCCGCTTGTCGCGAAGGATCAAGTGCTGGGCTTGCTCAACGTGGGCGACCGGGTGTCGCGGGTGCCCCTCTCGATCGAGGAGGTCGAACTGCTGAAGTCGCTCGCCGACCAAATCGCCGGCAGCCTGC
>JBDHQG010000674.1:0-2814 GCA_039806925.1 Limisphaerales bacterium | reverse complement strand
GAGGCGGGAGGTTGTTCCCGGTTCCGTTTCAGCGTCACGCAGGCGTCCGCAATCAATTGCGGCGAGAGCGTCGCTCCGGGCGGCAGATCGGCGAGGAAATAGTTCGCGAGATTCATGATGACGCCGGTTTGACGCCGCCGGTCTCCGGGTGTTCACGCCGCTGCACCGCCTGGCAAGCTGGAAGCCCGGCGAGCGACAGCATCAGGAACACGGCAAGCATCGAGTAAGTGCCATAGAAACTTTCCGGCTGCGCCGCGCGCGCGCCGAAGCCCTCGACGATGCGGCCGATGATCCAGTGCGAGAGATTGCCGAGCAGCCCGCCGATGGTGATCCACAGGCCGAAGGCACGCCCGCGCACCGAGTCATGCACCGCCAGCATCACGCCCGCCTCCACGATGGGATAGCTCGCCATGAAGAAGAATCCGTAGGCCATCAGCACGAAGAAGAACAGCTGGCTTTTCGTCCCGGGCAAATGCGGGAAGAGCAGAATCAACAGCGCCGCGATGAAATGCACCGCGCAGGCCCAGCGCTTGCGTCCGCGGTCACTGAGATGTCCGAACAGCGGATTGCTGATGACCGTCGCCAGAAAGATCCCGCTCAAGGCCACGCCCGTTTCCTTCACCGAGAAACCGTGGGCGTTTTGAAGGAACAAGGAACCCAGGCTGCCCATGCTGCTGCCGGTGAAATCCCGCAGGCAGAACGCGAGCGCTGCCGCGACAAAGAATCCCGCCGCCGCCGGGCTGCCGAACAGTTTCTCCGCGCGCCGCCGTTCCCGCGGCGCGGCGGCCACCGCCGGCGTGTCTTCCGCGAGCCAGTGGAACAGCGCGGCGCACACGACGCCAAGGATGCCCAGTTCGAGCACCGGGGCCCGCCAGTCTCCGGATTGTGTCGCGCGCCAGCCGGAGTAAATCGGGCCGAAGAAAAACCCCGCGCCCGCGCCGATGCCGATCAAGCCCAGCGCGCGACCGGTGTTCGCCGGATACAACCGCGCAATCAAGGCTGTGGCCGCCGGATGAAAAAAACTTCCGCCGAAGCCCGCGATCACGACCGACGCCAGCGCGAGCGGATACGACGGCGCGAGCGCGAGGCCGATGAAGCCAAGGCCGTTGATCGCCAGGCCGAGGCCGAGCAGCTTCTTCCGGCTGATGCGATCCGCCAGGACGCCCATCGGATAGCCCGGCAGGAAGTACGACAGCATCATCAGCGTGACGAGAAATGTCGCCGAGCCGACGTTGTCGAGATGGAAGGTCTTTTGGATCGGCAGATACAGCGGCATCAGCGCCACCTGATAGATGTGCGTGAAGGCGTGCAGCACTGAAACCAGCGTCAGCGTGCGGACTTTGTGTGAGGAATCGTGGCTCATCAGATCAACGGCCGGCCGGCATCAATGAACATCCGCGCGCTTCGGCGGCGGCGGCGCGCCCGATGAGTTCAAAACCATCCCGACGCCGCACCGCGAGATCCTCCGTCTGCACGGCGGAAACCGACCAGAGGTTCGCGAGATCAAACACGCGCACCAAACCGGCTTCACCCTCACCGACTTCGCGCCCGGTCTCAGGAGCGATAACCCGCACCCGCGCCCACGGCGGAAACTGGAAGGAGCGCAAGGCGCTTCCCCGACCATCGTCGTCCAGACGCGCGTCATAGGCCTGGGAGCTGAGTTCGCTCATGCCGTATTCGCACACGATTTGCTCCTTCGACACGCCGAACTTCTCGCCAATCAACTGATGCAGCTCGGGCTTCGGCAAGGCACGCGAACGGCCCTTGTAACCGCCCGTCTCCAGCACGCGCGAACCCGGCGGGAGATTCAACTCGCGACCGTCCACCTCCAGCGCATCCAGCCAGTTCACATAACTGAAGGCCGTGCCCAGCAGCATCACCGGCCCCGTCGCGCCGCGGATGGCCGCCTCCAATTCGTCCGACGCCAGCGTCCAGGCGCCGGCAGCATCCGCGCCCCCGAAGAAGCCGGAGCCAGGCAGACCCAACTCGCGCCGCAACGTCTCGAACATGTGAACCAACGACGAGTGCGGCGCGTGGGCTGGCGATGGCGTGAGCGACAGCAACCGGACTCTCCCCTGCCCTTCAGCCAGCAGACACGTCCGAAACCACGCCAGCAATGATGCCTCGTACAACGCGAGCGATTCGTCGTCGTGAAAGTGCCGGCCCGGTCGCTGGCCCGTCGTGCCGCTGGAATGAAAGACACTGGTGCGTCGCGCCGCCGGGAGGCTGGTGAGTTCAAGCTCCTTGAAGGCCGAGGCCGGCATCGCCGGAATCCCCGTCCAATCCGTCACGCGCTCGGGCGTCGCCCCCGCCGCCTTGCACCAGCGTTGATACGGCGCGTTGTGCTCGAACTGAACGGCGAACCAATCCAGAGCGAGAGACGCGAACGTCTCGTCGTCGAGCGGCTGGTTGAATCGATGCGAGGAAGAATGTCGCGCCATGTGCTGGCGCAATCGGGCGGCGCGCCCGGCGAAGATCGAATGCGATGTCATGCGGTTTTGCTGGCTCACGGTCCCGGCTGGTTTTCCGCCACAGCCAAGGGGCAGTTTGATATACCTTCCCACCCGTCGCGGCAAGCTGTTCCTCTGGAAAAACCGCTGGCTCCCCGCCCTCAAACTCGTTACAAGTCTCCGCGTGAATTCCCCGACGGTATCCGCACCGAACACGGCTGCCCAGCCCGCGCCGGATCGCGAGGTCAAAAACCTGCGCGATTTGTCACCCATGCAATGGAAGTCCGGCATCGCCGCGTGGCTCGGCTGGATCTTCGACGGGCTGGACATGCACCTCTACACCCTGGTGGCCGCGCCCTTCGTG
>JBDHQG010000673.1:0-2818 GCA_039806925.1 Limisphaerales bacterium | reverse complement strand
GACGGTGATATCAACCGCTGGCGCTATGTTTCCAAGAACCCGACCAACAACACTGAATCCTACGACCTGTGGGCTGAAGTGCAGGTGGGTGGCAAGAAGATCGTGATCGGAAACTGGAAGGACTGATTCATGAGGCCCATTGCCAAATCCTCCTTGAGTGTCTGTCGGCGGCTCTCTGTTTCGTGGTCGGAAGTGGCATGGGACGCCGCTGTCTTGGCTGTCGCGGAAGGGGGCAAGACCGCAGTTCCAGTCCGTGGCAGATACTCAAGGCTAGCGCCCCGTTCCGAAACTTCCCTGCCTTCCTGTCGCAGTATGTCGTCTTCAACGCTTTTTATTCCCATGAAAAACTCCATGCATTCCTCCCGTCGTGCCCGTGGCTTTACGCTGATTGAAATGCTCGTCGTCATCGCGATTCTGGCGATCCTCGCCGGGTTGCTGCTGCCGGCGCTGGGCAGGGCGCGTTTGCAGGCGAAGGTGAAACTGGCGAAGGCGGAGATGAACATGATCGCCTCGGCGGTCAAGGATTACGAGACAGCGTATGATCGGTATCCGGCTTCCAAGGACGCCGAGAGCAAGGGCAATCCCGACTTCACTTTCGGCACGGGCGCGGCGCCGACACTGGTCGGCGGCGGTTATGAAAAGGATAATTCTGAATTGATGGAAATTCTTCTCGATCTCGACATCGGTGCCAACGCGGGCCACAGGCGGAATCCAAAGAAAACCCAGTTCCTGACTGCGAAACCAGCCGGCGTTTCGAAAGGGCCCGGAGTGGACAACAACGACCGCATCTTCCGCGATCCTTTTGGCAATCCCTACATCATCTCCATCGACTTGAACGACGACAACAAATGCCGTGATGCGTTCTATAAGCAGTCGGCGGTGAGTCAGGATAACGGCAATGTCGGCTTCAACGGCCTCGTCGGCAGCGGAGGCGACACCTTCGAACTCAACGGTCCAGTCATGGTGTGGTCCTATGGACCGGACGGGAAGGCGAACGCGGGCCAAAAAGCGAACGCGGGTGATAACCGCGACAACATCCTGAGTTGGACGGTGAAGTGATCATGCGTCTCACGGCCTCCAGAACTGCTTCGATGCGAATCCCTCCACGCTGTGCCGGTTCCCAGCACCGTGCGGCCTCCGCCGGGTTCACGCTCATCGAGCTTTCGGTCGTGCTGGTCATCATCGCCCTCCTCGCGGCGATTTCCATGCCGGCGATCAAAAACATCCGGCAGAGCAACACGATGGTGGCGGCCGGCCGGCAACTGGTGGATGACCTGAGTTTGGCCCGGGCAAAGGCCATCAGCGAACGCACCACCGTGTACATGCTGTTCGTTCCGCCTGACGTTCTCGGGCAGACGTTCAACGTGAATACGAAGGAAGGCAAGCTGGGAGATCGGCTCAAGGGGGGCATTTACACCACCTACGCCTTGTATGCCGATCGCTCGGCGGGAGATCAGCCGGGACGCGGGCAGCCGCGTTATCTCACCTCCTGGCGTTCACTGCCGCAGGGAGTCTTCGTGGCGACGAATAAATTCGTCGATAACGTTTCGTTGGTGGGCAATCTGGATGAGACGATTCGGACACTTCCGCAAATCACGAAACCGTTCCCCAATGCCTCCAGCGCCAGTTCGACCCGCATGTCGTACCTCGCGTTCAACCGCGAAGGCAAACTAGTGCGCATGGACATTTTCACCGGTTTGGAATCCGTGGTGCTGACCGGTGATCTTCTTCCTCTTGCGCGTGGCAGCATTCTTTACTCGCGCGCGGGTGACGGAACGCTGCAGGAGATCGATGTGCGCGAATCGCCCGCCGGCAACGCGTATGACACGAACAGTTTTCATTACGTCCGCGTTGACGGCCTGACCGGGCGCGCGCGGGTTGAAACGAGGGCCCTCTACTGATGAACTCCGGCATCTCCCACCGTTCCGTGCTCCGGCTGCGACAACGCGGTTTCACGATGATTGAAATCGCGATTGCGCTCGGGGTGATCGGTTTCGCCCTCGTCGCCATCATCGGCATTCTCCCGGCTGGTCTCGGGGTGCAGCGTGACAACCGGTCCGAGACGATCATCAACCAGGACGCGACCTTCTGGTTGGAGGCGATCCGGAGCGGGGCGATCGAGTTGAATGACCTGGCCAACCATGTGGAGAATATCTCCCTCATCGAGCGGAATCCCGCGGACGGCAGCATCGTTAGCTCAAACCGGTGGAATCTGCAGGGCAGGGGTGCTGCTCCCAATTACCAGACCGGCGGCGAAATCATCGGCCTGCTCACATGGGCGGCCTCCGCGCCGGATCGGGAAGTCCGCGCTCAAGTGACAGCCTTCAGTGGCTCGGCAGCGGAAAAAGATGCCGATCCCGCCAGGCGTGAAATTGCTTTTTCCTATCTCATGCGCGCCGTCATCGATCCGCGCCGTTCGCCGCAGAATGACGCGGATGACACCGCGCTGCCGTTCGACGCGGTGACGGGCGAGGAGATGACGCCCATCCGGCATTTTGGATATTCCTCCTCGGGAGCAAATTATCCCGACGCAACCTCGCTGGCCGAGATCCGGCTGACGTTCTCCTACCCCTTCATCAGCGACAACAAGCCCCCGCCGCGTTCCCAGACGTTCCGCGCCTCCGTGGCCCGCCAGCTTGTGAACGACCCGACCAATTCCACATTCTTCTACCTTCGCCCGTGAAGAACCTCCCGCCCCAAACCTCCCCCCGGAACCTCCCGGCACGCCGCCGGAGTGCGTTTTCGTTGATCGAGATCATGGTCGCGGTGGCGCTGCTCTCGGTCATCATCGTGGGGTTGCTCGCGATGTTTTCCCAGG
>JBDHQG010000672.1:0-2823 GCA_039806925.1 Limisphaerales bacterium | reverse complement strand
CACGTTGTTTGATTGCCCGATGCGTCGCGGAGCCGGATTCATGACTCCGGGGTTAGACGTGGGGCGTGGCGAAATGCTCCCGCGCCCAAAAACGAAACGCCGCTCCCGGCCCGAACCGGAAGCGGCGAAGGATTCGGAGGGATGATTAACGGAGGGAGGCTCGCTGTTTCTCGGGCGCGAAGGGCTCCTGCGACACAATCTGCTTGTGGCCGCCGAGGCTGAAGAGAACGCACCACGCCTGCCAGCTCTCGCGCCCCGTGACGCCACGATAGCCGCCCGGGGCCTTGCGATGACGGCGGAAGAATTCCACCTCCGGCGAGCGGAGATCGATGCGTTCGTTGCGACGATTGAAGCCGAGCGCGATGGCGGAGAACTCGGGATTTGGAACAAGGTCGATCTTGGAAGTCAGCATCAAGCCGACGCTGAGCGTGCGCCAGCGTTCGTAGGATTCAATACCAAGCGTCGCCGTGCGTTCGTCGACATCGCCATCACGGTAAACGGACAGGCGGATGATGTCGCCGGGAGCACGGGATTCCACGGCCCTTTGCAGCGCCTTCAGCGAGGTGACCGGCTTGTCGTCGAGCGCAAGAATGAGATCGCCCGCCACTATGCCGGCGCTCGCCAGCGGTGTTCCGGCGTGAGCGGCGCTGACGAAAATGCCGGCGCGCTGCTTGAGGTCGCGTGGAAACGCCCCGACGCCCGTGGCCGAGAACGGTTCGCCGCCGCGCTGTGCCAGCTTGAATTCGCCGCCGAGCCAGGCGCGATGTTCGAGCTTCTTCGGCGCGGCGTTGGCGAGGGCGGGAAGCAACAAGCCGAGCGAGACGACGAGCGGGAGGAACTGTTTCATGCGTGAGCCTGTTGTTGGCGCATCTCGGATGCGTTGGTGTGTTTCGAGAGAAGGACGAAGAGGGCGAAGATGAGCAGCGGCACGCTCATGCCGGTCCAATTGAAATGTGTGCTGTAGCCCCACGCGAGCGAGCCGTCGTTGCCCGTGACAGGTGCGACGATCTTCAAGTTATGCAGCAGACCGTGGACGGAAAACACGAGGCACGTCGCGAGCCCCCAGCGATAGCCGCAGAACGTGCTGCGCGCGAGCAAGCAGAACCAGAAGGGAATCGCGGCGAACAAGCTCCAGCGAAAGACATGCACGAAGCCGGTGACCCACGCCCACTGGCCGGGAGTGAGCTTGGGCTTGGTCTCCAGCCAGCCGGCGAGTTCAGCCACGCCGGCCAGAATCGCCAGCACCAGCGCGAAGCCCGCGATGAACGACATCACAGGCAGGACGCAAAACGTCGCGATGGGATGCCGACCGCACCAGTTGGATCGGCGCATCGTGTTGGAAAGCCGCGTGGCCAGGTCGTCGAAATTTCCCATCCTTTCCGTCACCTTCAACTCGGCCGCCGCGCCGACCACGCCTTCCTCCCGTAGTTCGCTGAACAGATCCTCGCGGTGTTCCTCCAGCTCGCGCGTCGCGCGCAACACGTAGGCGGCGGGCAATCCGTTTCGCAGGAGCCGTCGCCGCAGGCCGTCGATGGATTTGAGCTTACGCATGTTGTCCTCCCAGCACGAGCGAGACGCCGGCCACGACCTCCTTCCACTCGCCTTCGAGTTCTTCGAGCCGCTTCCGGCCCTTCGGCGTCACCTGATAATAATTCCGGCTGCGCCCCTCCACTTCCTGCCGGCGGCTGCTGACGAGCTTGGTTTCCTCCAGCCAGTGCAGCAGCGGATAGATGCAACCCTCGCCGAACGTCAGCTTCTCGCGGGTCTTCTCCTGGATGGCGCGCACCAGCTCGTAGCCATACATCGCCTGCCGGGAAAGCAGCTCCAGCACGAGCATCTCAGGAACACCGTTGAGAAAGTTGGGATTGGTCTTGCGCATGACCTTGGCGTGATACCTTTTGGTTTAAGGTATGTCAACCTCGCAGTTTGAGGTATGGCTTGGAAAGAGTCGCTCGCGAGGGTCGTTGCCCGGCAGTCGGCTGTGATGGTTGCGATTGGAAGTGGTGGGCAGGGAGGGAATAGTGTGTGGACCGTGGAGGCAGGACTCCGCTTTGGCTACACCTTCCGCCCATCCGGCGCGCTTGGATTTCCTCACCGTGCAGCCAAAGCGGAAACATGTTTCCGCAGTCCATATTTCAATATGTATTGCCCGCCATTGTCATTCACACCCGGCCTTGATCCAGCACTGGTCAATCGCGACCGATTATCCTACGGTGACCGCAATGAGTTCAGCCGCTGAAGCCCAGTTGCTTTCCCGCTGTCGCGCGGGCGACGCCGGAGCTTGGGACGAACTCTTTGATCTCCATTACGGCCCCGCCTCGCGTTTCGTGTTCCAACTGGCGTCGGACTTCACGCGCGAGGACGTGGAGGAGGTTTGCCAGGAAGTGTTCCTCACGGTCATCAAGAGCCTGCACACGTTTCAGGGGAACTCGCAGTTTCAGACGTGGCTCTTCCGCATCGCGGCGAACAAGGCGCGTGATTACCGCCAGCGCCAGCACGCCGCCAAGCGCGGCGGCGGTCAGGCGACGGTGCCGCTCGACACCGCGCCGATGGATGACTCCGACGAAGCGTTCCGCGTCGATCCGCCGAGCCCGTTGCCGGGACCGGACTTGTCGCTGGTGAACGCCGAGCGGCTCTCGGTGGTGGGCGTGGCGTTGGAGCAACTCGGCGGGCCGTGTCAGGAGATCATCGAGCTCCGTTACTTCGCCGACTTGAGCTACGAGGAAATCGCCGCAAGCCTGGCGCTGAATCCGAAGACCGTCAGCTCGCGCCTGAGCAAGTGCCTCGACAAGCTGGAAGCCGTCACGCGCGCGTTGCTGGCCC
>JBDHQG010000671.1:0-2828 GCA_039806925.1 Limisphaerales bacterium | reverse complement strand
ACGACTTGGATGTAGATTTGGGTGCAGGTGTTGGCCATGCGCTGAAGATGCCGCTCCTGACGGAGGTTGGAAATCTCTATTGCGATTGGTTCTACAAAGATGGCGCACCTGCGGTGCTCCATATGGCCCTGGTCGTGCCGGGCGAGGCTCGGCGCTTCGGTCGCGCGATAGGGCGGAGCGTCTTCCTTGATTGTAGCAGCCGACGTGAGTCGGCTCTGATCTTTCTTCCGCGCGGAAGTTTGAGCGGACTCACGCCGGCGGCTACAACAAATAGCTGGTTCATAAACGAGCGGTTAAGTGCCCTTGAATTTCCGCCGATGAACCTTTCAGTGAAAACATCGACCGAGTCTTTCAGCACGGCGGGCCGGGCCGGAATTCATCCGGCGGGCGCAGGATTGAAGGACAAAGTTCAAAATAGGGAAAGGCAGTCAAACACATGAAAGCAGCATTCAACTCGAAGCTGGCGATGGCCAGGACTTGTCGGGACACGATCAGCGGCGCGGATTATCAGCAGGCCGTGCAAGCGGGGCCGAAGGCGTTTCAGACGGCGGCGGATGAACTGGCGGACCTGGTCGATTTGATCACGGAGACGGCGCAGGCGCAGGAGAGCGCGAAGACATCGGCGTCCGGGGATCGCAACGAGGCGTTGCGGTTGCTGGGCGATTGCGCGTTTGAACTGGCGTCGTCACTGCACGCGTATTGCGCGGCGAATGAGTTGAATGATCTCGCGATTTGCACGGATCTTTCGCGCACGAATGTGACGCGCGGCACGGCCACGACGGTGCTCAACCGGTGCAGGGACATCCAGAAGTGGGTGACGGACAATCTGGATTCGCTGGCGGATTACAAGGTGACGCAGGCGGACCTGACGACGCTGAAGAACCGCATCAAGACGTTCGAGGCGGTGCAGACGAAGCCGCGCACGACGAAGGCCGCGGGCAAGGCCGCGACACGACGGCTGGAAGCGCAGTTCGCCAAGCTGGATGATTTGCTGATACGCCGGCTGGACAAGCTGGCGGTGAAGTTCAAGGAAGCCGCGCCGGAGTTTTACGAGGCTTACAAGGCATCGCGCTCCATCGTGCAGCCGTCCAGCGGACGATCGGGCAGGGGCGCCGATGTGTTACCCGTCGCGAAGGCGGCGTGATTTCAGCATTGCCAGCGGAGAGCCCGATTTCAGGAGAGTTTCCGGCGCAGCGCCAGTGCCATGGCGGACAATGCACCGGCGGCCATGAGGGCGGACGTGGCAGGTTCCGGGACGACGGTGGCGATCCAGGGATAAGCCGTGGATACGCGCCCGAAGCCTGAGATGTCGCCGTAGTCTGAATTAGACCGCCCGTCGTTGTCGGCGACGAAGGAAATGACGCCGGTCAGAAACACTTGTGAGCCGATGGTGATGAACATGCCGCCGCCGCTGTCACCGGGGGCCACTGCTCCTTCGAGGGCCAGCGGATCCGACAGGCCAAAGGCGCTGTCGGCTGGGTTGCGCGGATTGTCGAAATCCGCGCCCAATACCAGCGAAGGGTTGCCGAGATCTCCGTCGATCCTGTTTTGAAACGCTCGTTTCTGGTTGTCGAGAGTCCTGTAGCCAGTGATTCCGGTGCCAGTGAGCCCGTAGCCCACGAAGGTTCCGACCTGACCGATTTCAGCTGAACCTGTGTAGGGCACCGACGGGGTGATGCCCGGGACGGGCGTGGAGAGATGAACCAGCCCAAAATCGTAACCGCCGAGGGGATTGCCATTTTGCCAGCCGGGATGGAGGAAGAGATCGGAAGACGTGTAGCCGGTGCCGTTGATGGTGAAGGTGACGGAATCCGCGGCCACGAGGCTGTGTGCCGCAGTGAGAATCCAGTCCGGCGCGATCAGCGTGGCAGATCCATTGTAGCCCCAGCTGTTCACGATTCGTCCCACCGAAGCATATTCCGGTGCGCTGCCCAGTGTCCGGTAATTGCTGTCCGGCGTGTCATCGCGAATCGTCGCTCCCGTGACGGAAGGCGGCGACGTCCCCGCGAGCAGCAATGCCAAAGATGCGATGAGGCAGGATTCTCCCCGGTGGTGGCACATAACTTTGAGGCTCCTAGCACACCAGACGGAACGCCGTCTGTCAAGAACAAGGCTAACCAACCCAAGGCAGGAAGGCGGCGAATGGACCAAACGGCGTGTCCCGGATCGTGGTGAGTTGTTTTGAAGCAGCGCGCGAAGGTTCTGAGCCGGAACGATGCGGTGGAAAGTAGGACAGGCTGGAAGCGCTGTCCTACCGGCGCGGCAAACCGCTGTTCGCGATGCCGTAGGTCTGGGGGGAACGGGCGACCCGCCCGTTCTCGGCGGCAACCTGCCGCCGAGTCGAACGCACGACGGTCGTTCACCATTCAGTGCGCGCGTCGTGCGCGCGGCTGTCGGGCGGGAAGGGTTGCGGAGCGCGAGCCGTCCCGGCTCGCAGCGCGTCGCCCGGGCGACGATCCATGCCGACTTCCGCGATGCTGGGGCGCTCCACCCGCTGCGACCGGGGACCGGTCGCGGTCCGTGCGGTTGCGGCACCGCTGCGTTGGGTGAATCCGTGATTTGCGCTCGGCTGTCGGGCCGGAAGGGTTGCGGACCGCGAGCCGTCCCCGGCTCGCAGCGCGTCGCCCGGGCGACGATCCATGCGGACTTCCGCGATGCCGGTGCGCTTCCACCCGCTGCGACCGGGGACCGGTCGCGGTCCGTGCGGCTGCGGCACCGCTGCGTTGGGTGAATCCGTGGTTTGCACTCGGCTGTCGGGCCGGTGGCCCGTTCCACCCGGAATTTAACGGCATCGCCCGGTTTAGAGGCGCTTCAGGGCAGCACGCGCA
>JBDHQG010000054.1:0-12473 GCA_039806925.1 Limisphaerales bacterium | reverse complement strand
TTCCAATCAATGACCACATGCCCCTGGGAGAATGTGATCAGGCTGATCTCGTTCGGCCCGAGCGGTACGTTGCCGGTGGCCGCGTCGAAATGCCGTTTTAGATCCGCGGGGGCAAGCGCCTTGCGGTAAAGGGCCACTTCGTCCATCTGTCCCTTGAAGAGCGCGACTTCCTCGCCGCTGCTCCAAACATCGCCGCCGCCGCCAATGATGACATTGGCGTCCGAGGTGCTGGCCGGCCCCGACGGATTGTTTCCACCGGAGAGAACCTGGTTGCCATCGAAATAAATCTTATGTCCTGTTCCGTCCATGACGGCCGCCAGGTGATGCCACGTAGTGTTGTGCGGGAAAGGATAGCCATTGTTTCCTCCAAAACCCGTGCCGCCCGAGGCGAACTGCATGTTGTTCGGGCTGACCCACAGCCAGCCGATGCCATTGCCGCCGCCTTGCTGGGTGAGAAGCGTGCCCTGGCCGGAGGCGAAGTTTGGATTTACCCACGCCTCAATGGTGAGTTCCGCCGCGCCTTTGAGCAGGTTGGTTCCAAGAGCGGCAAACACGTCAACTTCGGAGATCGTGAGCCGCTCCGTGCCCGTGAAGGTCGCCGCGCGGTTGGCCGGGGTGAAGCCTTGATATGCCGGCGGAACGAGGCCGGAGGGCGCGGCCGCAGTGCTCGGCACAGGTTGATAGGTGGCGTTCGCCGGGGCTCCCAGGGAACCGAGATTCTGCGCGGCGGTCGCCCCGATATCCTCCTCAAACCGCAGGTACACCACCGGTTCGTCCGCCATCACCGTCGCGGCGTAACCCGTCGCGGTCGCCGTAAAGGCCACCTGTGTGTCGGGCAGGATGGCGTTCGCCGCCGCCGCGGTGTCTTTCACTCCAGTGATGTGCAGGACGTAGGGCGTGCCCGCGGTGAGGGGAGCGGTCGTCAATGTGACGAGCGTGCCCGATGCATCCAACGAGGCGCTGGAGATGGCGATTCCATCCAGGCTGTAGTTGGAGGCCAGCGTCGCCGATGCGGCATCAACCGGCTCTGAATACCTGACCCAGACACCGGCCAAACCCGTCGCCGCCGCTGCGACAACCGCCCTGGGCCGTTGCGAATCCTGGTAGATGACGGCAATCGCTCCGGCGGCGCTTGTGATGTCCGATCCGTTGGCGGACACCCGGCAGCGGAAGCGCGCGCCATTATCTGTCACGCGCACGGGCGAGTGGACATAGTTTGAGCTGGTGGCGCCTGAAATGTCAGAGAACTCGTCCGACCCAGCCTGCGCCTGCTGCCACTGGTAGGTGATGGGCGTTGTCGCAACGCCCCGGACCGTGAACTCGGCGCGCCCGCGTTCCGGCGCGCCCACGTTCTGTGGCTGGCGCGTGATGGACAGGGCCGGGACTTCGAAACAGGCGACGCTGTCAGCGGCGATGTTCTTGGCGGAGGAGGCAGCTTCCCGAACATTGCTGACGACCACGCAGTATTGATTGCCGGCAGACTGCGCCTCGGTTGGCAGAAGAACGGTGCGGTCGTCCACTTGGGTAATGGGCACCGAGAAATTGAGGCCCAAGGGGGCACCGTTTTGATTGGTGATCGAATAGTTAAATGGCTCCGTCGCGCTGGCCCGCTGCATCGGTTCGGAGAAGGTGACCAAAATTCCATCCAGGGAACTTGTCCCCGCCACGCTCACCAGCGTCGGCACGTCGGTATCAGGCGTGACGTGCAAAACAGCGGCGCTGCTGATCACCCCATTGACGGCGATGACATATTCGGCCCCGTCGTCTTCAATCAGGTTCGCGGGAGGAGTCGATATGCTCGCGTAGCCGGAGGGGGTGTGAAAGGTGGCGGTGGCCACGGGGAAGACACCAAACTGAAGCAACTGCAGTTCGTAGGGTGGCGTGCCGTCGACGCGGCAGGTGAAGGTGGCCCTGCGTCCGTCCATCACGGTTTGATCGGTCGGCTGGACCAGGATCGCCCCCGGACCTTCGTTCACCGCCATGGAGAGATAGGCTCCGGGAATGGAATTATCGTCCACGACAAAGACCGAGTTGGTCACCGGCGGCAGTGAGCCGCCCTCGACGGCGACCGCCATGACATCACAGCAAGCGATGGTTTCCACGCCCGCCTTGTGCAGCGCCTCGATGTAATACTTGCGGCCCGCCTCCAGCGGGATCCCGCCGGGAAACAGGGTCGTCGAGCGATTCTCCGGCGCCACGGGGTTCCGGCGCACGACACCGAGAAAATTGTGGTCTTGATTGCCCGGAGCGTTGGGTTCGGAGGCGATCAAGACCTTGTTCGTCGGATTGTCGTCGGTGCTCAGGTAGAGCGCCGCGGTGTCCATGGCTGAGATGTAAAAGTTATAATTCGCGGTGTCGGGAGGCGAGAAATAGCCCACCATGCGGAAGCCGTAGTTCGCACCGTGGTTCTCGCCGTTGAAGGGCTTAAAGAAGGGGCGCGCCTCCGTCCGTGTCGGGGAATTGGGAAACGCGCTGTTGCCGGTCAGGTCGCTGACCAGGTTTCCGGGAATGTTATCATAGAACAGCGTGTAGATGTCCGCACGAGTTGGAGGCGGGGCGGCCAGGGCAAGAACGGCCAGGCCGATGCAACGGAGTCGTACTAGTTTTTGCATACGGTTTGTGTCTTTCGATTGGTGAAATGCTTTGGGGCATTCTTCTGTTTGCGTTGGTGACTGTGGTCGATTGTTCGTGTAGGTGATCGGATGCGATATCGCAACCTGCGCGTCACTTAACTCGTTTAGTGAACCCGTTTAGTGGTGAAGGTGTTCCGCGCCCACCCCCTCAACCGCTGTGTGCTCGCGGTTCGGGAAAAATGAAACGAAGACGCCGCCGGGATGAAAACGTTCTCCAGGCCGGGCAGGAATGAGCCAAGCGCCAGGCCAGTGGTGCTAAAACCGATCAAGAAGCGGGCAGTCTCGCAAGGGATGCCGTGTCGAGAGGCAGATTCTCACGCGCACCGCACCTTGCCCCTGCCCGGCGCGATTTTTCTGCAAGTTTTGACGGTCTTGCCATGCGCCCAGAAGGCCTCCAACTGCATGACCCGCGGAGATTGCGGAATCCCGCGCTCATTGGTGTGGATCAGCGCGACCAGAAAATCGACGGCCGCTGCTCCGATGCCGGGAGGGTTGTGATAAAGTCCGGCGAGTTCGCCCGACTGGTCCGGATTCCAGAGATGCGCGAACCCGACATCGCGGGGCACCCGGCATCCCAGCCGTTGCAGCCAGGTGATGATTCGGGAGTCGTAGCCGAGAACCACCTCGGGGGAATTTTCCCGGAACCAGGCCGCGAATCGTTGTTCGTTCCATTCCTCGCCCTTGACGACCAACAGCGGCACGCGTTCCCTGGGTTTGCCGTGCATTTGTTCCCAGAGGAAAGGGGCCACCCATTGATGATGCACGCGCTCGTCCTGGTTGGATTCGAGCGCAAGGCCAAGCCGGCGATATCCGCGTTTCCGCAGTTCTTGAACGGCCAGCAACATCGCGTGGTAACGGTCGCTGGTGACGCGGTGGAGTTCGGGATGCGCCAGTGAATAGCCAATCGTGACGGCGGAAAGCCTGTCCCAATCCAGGGCAAAGTCCCCCATCGCCGAGGGCAACGGCGCCAGGATCACGCCGGGCACGCCCCGTTGAAACAGAATCTGGCTCAGACGCCTGCCGTCCATCTTCAAATCGTCGAGCCAGAACTCCTCCAGGCGATAGCCGAGTTGCCCGGCGCGCTCGGCGGCGCCCGAGATCAAGTCCGGCGAGAGATACTGTTGCCAGGAGCCGCGCCGCGAGAACTTGAGCAGCAGGGCCAGCGTCAGGTTCGTGGGGCGATCCGACCTGGCCGCCCGCTGATAACTCATCAAGGTCGAAACCAGGGGATTGGGCCGGTAAGCGAGTTGCGCGGCGACCTGCTGGATGCGCTGTCGCGTCGCCGCCGGCAGGCTGGGGTGGTTGCGGAGCGCCAGCGAAACCGTGGCGCGGCTTACTCCGGCCTTGTCCGCAATATCCTGAAGTGTGATCTGCGTTTTCATCTGGCGATCCGGGCGACAGGACAGGGAACGCTTCATCCTGTTCCCAGCGAGCCTCGCCGGCCCGGAACTCTCGGAAGGGATTCCGGCTGCCGCGTCCAATGACTCCCGTTGTCCGGCTTGAAGACTCGTGGCCCGTTCCGAATGAAGAGCCTAGTCGTCAACCCGGGTTGACGGCACCGTTACTTTACTTAACTCGTTAAACTGCCAGCCGGACAATCGTTTCACAACCTTCATTGGAAGTCAGGGCCGGGCTGATGCAGACGTTGGGAAACGCCGCAATGATACCGGTGTCCGTTCTCATTAGCACCCGGCTTGAGCCGGGTGATCGATGGCCGACGATCTTGTTCCAGCCGCTTCAGCGGCTTCACCCTCCGGACAAGCTGTTGAAACAGTTTTTCTTTCGCCCTTGGCCCCAAACACCCGGCTCAAGCCGGGTGCTAATGAGACGGGCTCAATGCATCGGCCCTGGGATCAGAGCCGGGGCGGCGACTTCCGTCCGGGAACGAAGGGCTGCTTAACGAGTTAAGTGACGCGGGAGTTGGCGGGCGGGGCGAGGTGCAGTAAAAGTGAACGCAGCAACAAGATCAGAACGTGCCAAATGTCCGGGCGGTGCGCCTCCCGGACAGAGGATTGCCGGACGCGGATCTTGCTGCTTCACGCAACCATGATACGTCAACCCAGACAAACCCCGATCTCGCTGCGGCGCCAGGGCCGCACTCACTCGCGCGAGATTCCTCCGCTGCCGGAACTCATCCACACTGACGCCGAACTCGAAGAGGTTCTCACCCGCCCCCGCCCGGCGTTGATGGAGTTCATTCACAGCGTGAGCAGCCCGCTGGTCATCCTCGGCGCCGGCGGCAAAATGGGGCCGACCCTCGCGGTCCTCGCCAAACGCGCCGCCAGGATGGCCGGGCACCGGCTCGAAGTGATCGCAGTGAGCCGCTTCTCGGACAAAGAAGCCAGGGCTTCGCTGGAACGACAGGGCGTCAAGACAGTGAGCGCCGATCTTTTGGAGCGCGAGCAGGTCGGGCGGCTTCCAGATTCCGGGAACATCCTTTACCTCGTCGGACTGAAATTTGGCACCCAGCAAAACCCCGGCGGCACCTGGGCCGCCAACACCCTGGTGCCGGCGCACGTCGCGGAACGCTACGCCGAATCGCGCATCGTCGCGCTGTCCACGGGCAACGTTTATCCACTGGTGCCGGTCAGGAGCGGCGGGGCGTTGGAGAAAAGCGCGCTCACCCCCCTGGGCGAGTATGCCAATGCCGCGGTCGCCCGCGAGCGCATCTTTGAGTATTTTGCGCGCAAGCAAGGCACGCACGTCGCGCTGGTGCGCTTGAGCTACGCGCTGGATCTCCGCTATGGCGTGCTGGTGGACATCGCGCGCAAAGTCCACTCGGGCGTGCCGGTTGACGTGACCTCCGGTTATTTCAACTGCATCTGGCAGGCGGATGCCAACGAGATGATTCTGCGCTCGCTCGCGCTGACCGACAATCCGCCAACCGCCTTCAACCTGACCTCGCCCACGATCTTCTCGGTCCGCAAAGTCGCGGCCAAATTCTCCGAACTGCTCGAACGCCCGGCCAGGTTCTCGGGCACCGAGTCCGCCACGGCCTTTCTCAGCAACACGGAGAAGATGTGTTCCGAACTCGGGGCGCCTGCGACGCCCTTTGAAACTGTCCTCCGCTGGACGGCGCATTGGGTGAAGAACGGCGGACGATCGCTCAACAAACCGACGCATTTCGAAGTGCGCGACGGGGCGTATTGACAATGCCAGATCATCCGACGCCCCCCGAGTGGGTTCTCGAAAAACTTCGCGAAGGCCAGGTCATCCCCGCCCATCCGCTGGCGCTGACGGCGGCGCGGCGACTGGATGAACGCCGCCAGCGGGCGCTCACCCGTTATTACCATGCCGCCGGGGCAGGAGGGCTGGCGGTCGGCGTGCATACAACCCAGTTCAGCATCCGCGACGCGAAACACGGATTGCTCAAACCCGTCCTGCAACTCGCCGCCGAAACCATCGGCCAATGCGACGCGCACGCGGGCCGGGAAACCGTGCTGGTCGCCGGCATCTGCGGGGCAACAGAGCAAGCGGTGCAGGAGGCGGGCATCGCCCGTGAACTGCGCTACCACGCGGGACTGCTCTCACTGGGCGCGCTCAGGACCGCAGACGACCATCAACTGATCGCCCACTGCGAAGCCGTGGCCCGTGAGATTCCACTCGTCGGTTTCTACCTTCAACCCGCAGCGGGCGGGCGGGCGTTGACGCACGGTTTTTGGCGGCGCTTCGCGGAGATTCCCAATGTCGTCGCGATCAAGATTGCGCCCTTCAACCGGTACCAGACGTTCGATGTCATTCGCGCCGTCGCCGAATCCGGACGCGCCGGCGACATCGCGCTCTACACCGGCAACGACGACAACATCGTGCTGGATCTCCTGACCGAATACGCGGTGCAGACCGGCTCCGGCGAGGCGCGGCTGCGCATGGCGGGCGGATTGCTCGGCCACTGGTCCTGCTGGACGCGCCGGGCGGTTGATCTCCTCGAGGAATGCAAACGATATCGTGGCAGCCAGGCCATCCCCGCGTCGCTCCTCACGCTTGCGGCGCAAGTGACCGATTGCAACGCCGCCTTCTTCGACGCCGCGAACGGCTTCGCCGGATGCATCCCCGGCATCCATGAAGTGCTGCGCCGCCAGGGGTTGCTGGAAGGGACGTGGTGCCTCGATCCCAACGAAACGCTCTCGCCCAGTCAGACAGGGGAGATTGATCGGGTCTGCCGCGCCTATCTCAATCTGAACGACGACAAGTTCGTCGAGTTGCACCTCGATGAGTGGCTGTCATGAATCCCGCCTTGCAACCAACAACCTCAATGGAACTCCATCATCGTCGGGATTTCCTGCGCCGCGCCGCGCTTGGAGTGGCGGGCGCGGGCCTCGCCTCATCCGTCCCGTCGCTGGTCGCGCAAATCGCCGGGGATCGACCGCTGCGCGCCGAGGGCGTCTCCGTCCTGAACCCACGTGATCGTGTGCCGGTGGGATTGATCATTGATGACTCGACGTGCCTGGTGAACTTGAACCACTTCGCGATCCCGCAATTTGACACGGCGTTCGGCGGGGCGAATCCGGTCTTCCAACGGAACTGGCGGGACTGGCCGCGCGAGATCCCGGACGCGTTTGTGCGCAAGTTCGGCGAGTGGTGTGCAGGCGCTGGCGTGAAGGGGAAGTACAGCATCGTGCCTTATCCCGCGTGTGTCGGACGGCTCGACCGCATGTTACCCGGCTGGACCCAGCGGGAGTTGAGCGAGAGCCTCGAACTCGTCCGCACGCTGATGCTGCCGAACTGGGACATTCATCCCGAGATGTGTACCCACACGCGCGTCATTGACACGAAGACCGGGCATCCGTATCCGGATCATTCGCTGAAGTTCATGGAAAACTGGGAGTGGACCACCGGGCGCAGCACCGACGAGATCGCCGACTACATGTCCTACGCGCTGCGCATCCTGAAGAACGTCGGCCTGCCCTGCGAAGGCATCACCACGCCGGGCGGCTTCGGCATTCGCGCGCTGCCGCAGATTGCCCAGGCCACGCTGCAATCGGTGCGTGAGGTGTTCGGCGCGGAGATTCCGCATTACTTCCGCCACCTTTACGCGGAGGGCGGAGAGAGCGTTGCCCCGCGCGTTGAATATGCCGGCGGTCTCGACGGCGCTGATCCGCGTTGTGTGGTGAGCATCGTTGGTTGCACCGGCGACTGGACCGGCGGCTGGGACAACACGCCGCCCGCCGGGCCGGATAAATTCATCACCGAAGATTTACAGCGCGGACGGATGGTGGACGTGATCCAGCGCGGCGAGCCGGCCGTGATGGTTTGCCACTGGACGGGCATCTACTGGAACGGCCAGGAACTGGGCTTCAAAGTGTTTCAGGAAGTCGTTCGTCGGCTGCGCGCGCGTTTCGACAATCTGCTGTGGATGAAACTCAGCGAGCTGGCCCGTTACTGGGCGGCGAAGGAGCTGACGCGCATTGAAAGGCTGGATGGCACCCTGGTGTTCCATGCGCCCTTTGCCTCGCCGGATTTCACCGTGCGAGTCCCGGCCCGCGCCGGTGCGACGCCCGGCCTTTCCCATGATGGAACGCCGGTGGCGCTCCGGGAAACGACCAGCCGGCTCGGGCTCAAGGCCGGCACATGGTTTCGGGACGCGAATGATTTGTTGGTCTGCTTCGATCTGGCCAAGGGCCGCTCGCATCTGAATTTTTCCTGACGCTTCCCATCGCGTCCTTATGAGGCCACGCCACGGCGGGAGCACGACAAGTGTCGCTTCATGGTTCGGCTGTTCCGTCGCGCTGCCTCGGATGCCGGCTGGGGATTCCCCACGTCATGGTTTCTCCGTCGGCCAGCTTCATCGGTTGGAAATTGTGATACCATCCCCGCGCGGAGAGACCATCCGGGAAATCGTGAACCAACATGCCGGGCTTATTGATCTCCAGTTGTTTTGGGATGGTTGCGTCCGGTCGTGCGATGAAGGAGCCCCAATGGGAGTAAGGCCGGGATGAATTGTTCGCCACCGCCCACATGCGGTTGTCCGCGCAACGGGTGGGGACCTGGCGGACGTTGAGAGTGTCGAGGCAGTCTTCACCCTTGCTCCCGGCGTTGTAGAATGAATGGAGCATCAGCGTGACCCCCTTCTCCCGATAAGCGATGTAGATCTGCGGCCAGCAAACATCGAAACAGATGGCCAGGCCGATCCGGACGTTTTGAATCTCGTGCGTGACCAGCCGGTTCCCCGCAGAGTAATGCTTCTGGTCCTCCGGAGTACACATGCACTTGTCGTAGCGATCCACGATGTCGCCTCGCGGATCGATCAGGTAGAGGCAGTTCGTTGGCTTCGTCTTTTCATCCAGGTAATGAGCGGAACCCAGGACGAGCCACAGCTTCAGCTCCTTCGCCAGTTCCCGGAGCCCGGTGGTCTCCTTGCGAAGCGATTTCCAATCGTAGCCGTCGAACGTGGGATAGTCGCTCCCGGCATATCCCGACAAGCTGGCTTCCGACGTATGCAACAAGTGCGCGCCCGCACCGGCTGCCTGGCGCATGAAATCGCTGATCTGCGCCGCGTTGGCGGCGATGTTCGCGCTGACCGGAAACTGACAGGTGGCGATTCTCAACTTATCGCGCGGCCTTGCGCGTGCGGGGTTCTCCGCCCTGGCATCCGGCTCCGATGGCGTTGCGCCATGCACGCCGACCGCGCCCTGCGCGAACGCGGCCAGGGCCGCCAGCTTCGCCATTCCATTTCCGGCGAGCTTCAGCGCCCTGCGACGGGTGACAAGGTGGGGTGTGGCGTCTGCTGGGTTGATCATAGAGGCGAAGATTCTCCCGCGCGCAGGCCGGGACAAGGCTGGAATTCCTAAACTCGTTGAGCCGGACGAGACCGTTGCGCCGGATCTCAGCCCGCGATTTTCCACTGCATCGTTGCGGCTCAATCTGGTTTGCCGAAATCGCGCCGGTAGCGCTTCAGAAGCGCCTTCACGTCATTCTTCATCAAGTAAAGTTTGCTCCGCACACGTTTGGTTTCGCCGGGGGCCAGGCCGCCCAGATGTGGATCGGAATGGAGACAAACAAAAATCCCCTCGAACAATTCATGCGTGCTGTCGGACGCCGTGGCCATCAGCCATTGGTCATCCGCCGAGAAGCAGCCGATCAGCCCGTTCACCGGCGCATCACCGCACAAGGGACGCGGGTTGACATCCGCGAGATTGATTCCCTTCGGCACATACACCTGCCCTCCTTGATACACCGCTTCCTCCGTGCGCCGGGTCTGGTCCAGCATCGTCAATCCCCGCTCCGTGAAGATGAAGCTGCGCGCCGTGTAGTTGCTCTGGCTCCTCCCGGTGAAGCGGGCGACCCGGATGCAGGCGGGTTGGAACCAGTTCACGTCCACCGGAGCGTGGCCCCGGTTGGTGAGCTTGTAGGTGAACTCGACCTCGTCCCTGCCCGCGCGCACTTCGTGAATGACTTTGACCGCCGGATCGAAACGGGTCAGAAACTGGAGCCGCTTCCCGTCGCGGCTGGCGGACACCAGCGTGGTCTTGTGCGGGAACACCGTCTGCCACCAGTCCCGTTTGGTCGAGCCGCTCCGGCAGAAGGCTTCGAGATACCAGATGTCCAGGGTCCGCCCCGGAAGATTCGGCCCGGACACGCTCAGCAGATTGTTCGTCCATGACAGAGTCAGTCCAGCGGTTGCCTGTCCGGTCAGGGTGCCGCCGGCGAAAAACGAAAACGCGAGGATGGGGATCAAGGAACGAGTGGTCATGGCCTTGAACTAGCGATCCGCAATCCGGCTGGCAACTTCAAAACAGGGCGGAATCAGCATCGGGACAATGACCCAAATGAATCACCGCCTTGGTCGATGATACGCGCGTTGTCCAGTCGCATCCCACATCGTGTATTTCAGATTTTCATACATTTGCATGGCTTTCCTTTCGTAAACTTTGATCGGTTCACGATTGGCAACCTCACAAACGGCTCCCGAAGCTGTCAAACTTCGGGAGTCCCCCGGCACAGCCGGGAGATTACTTGTAAATTAAACCAATCCAAAACGGATTGAGACTTCCGGATGGCGCGTATAATTGAATGAATCATTGCGAGGATGTCGGTGCGTGGATGTGCTGCCGCAGGCTGGGTCGGCGGCGCCGGGTCAAATCCTTGGAGTTTCACGGGAACGCCGTAACGAGCGGATTGCAAGAGCGATTGGATGATGTGCATGTCGAGCAACCCTTCAATTCCGGAAGGCTCCGGCTCCCTGTTCTTCAGGATTCCCTGTAGGCGCAATTGCACAGCCGGTAAATGCCGTCCGTGTCCACATACGAGATGAGCGCCGGCACCGAGTTGCTCACCAGGGCTAGCTGTTCCCCGCGCGCCGGTCGGAACAGGTGGGGCGCATCGCTGCGCGCGCTGTTTCATCAGAGTTCATCGGAGCTGGTATCAGAACCATCAATGCCTCACGCAAAGGGCGATGAGAATTGCGCGGGCCGCAGGGAACACGATCCAAAAGCGCCAGAGCACCGGCGCTGTCCAAAACCGGGCGGGATCGCGTTGGAATAATTCGGGACAGGCCGGGGGCCTGTCCCGATTGGTGTGGCGGTGTGCGTTGGTTATTTCTTCTGCTTCCTTGCCTCGGCCTCGATTTTCTTGAGGTAGCCGGCCTTGTCCTTGTTGAAGTCTTTCAGGCAGGACTTGCAGCAAAGTTTGACTTCCTGTCCTTCCACGACAAATGAGTGCGGTTTCATGTCGCCCTTGTCGTTGATTTCCTCGCCGGAGACGATGCAGGTCTTCAGCGGATACGGCCTGGCCTTCTGCCCGACGTTCTTGTCGGCGGCGGAGGTGTCCAAAGTTGCGGCGGCCAGGCCGACGAGGAGCAATGCGGTGGGGATGTGTTTCATGATCTTCATGGGTTTTTGTTGGTTGCTTCCGTGGCCGTGGGCGCGGGTGCCGGACTCGACGGGAGTTCGCGCGCTCGCAGCCAGAGGAAAATGACGGGCGTGACAATGAGGATGTGGATGAGGCTGGAAATCATTCCGCCGATGACGGGCGTGGCGAGGGGCTTCATCACTTCCGCGCCCTGCCGGTGGCTCCACATGATGGGGAGCAAACTCGCCACGATGGTCGCCACGGTCATCACTTTCGGGCGGAGGCGGAGGCGTGCCCCGTCTTTCACGGCTTGCACGAGGTCGGCGTAGCTGAAGGCACCGCCGCGTTCCGCCATGCGCTTCTTCACCATCTCTTCGAGATAGACGACCATGACGACGCCGGTTTGCACGGCGGTTCCGAAGAGCGCGATGTAGCCGACCCAGACCGCGCCGTTGAAGTTGTAGCCGAGAAATTTTTGGAGAAACACACCGCCGCTGAGCGCGAAGGGCACGGCGAGCATGACGTGGGCGGCTTCGAGCGCGCTGTGGTAAACCATGTAGAGCATCACGAAAATGATGAGCAGCACGGCGGGGAACACGAGTTGCATGGTGCGGACGAAGCGGCGCTGGTTCTCGTATTCGCCGGTCATCTGCCAGGTCATGCTGCCCCAATCGAGCTGCTTCAACGACTGCTCGACTTCGTTCACGAAACCGCCGAGGTCGCGGTCTTGCACATTCGATTGCACGTAGGCGCGGAGGCGTCCGTTCTCGCTGGCGATTTCGTTCGCGCCAACCTCGCGCGTGATTTTGGCAACCATCGCCAGCGGGATGTAAGTGAGCGGCTGGTTCTCGTTTCCGGTTCGGGGCGCGCCCGGGGCCGGACGAATGCCGCCCGCCATGCCTCCTCCCCCGCCGCCGCTCATCGGGCCGCGGGAGGCGATGAGGATGCGGCCTATCTTCTCGATGTCATCGCGCTCGCCGCGTTCGAGGCGGACCTGAATCGGGAAACGCTCGCGGCCTTCGATGGTCACGCTGACATTCTTGCCGCCGATGG
>JBDHQG010000670.1:0-2830 GCA_039806925.1 Limisphaerales bacterium | reverse complement strand
ACGTCGCGGACACCTACATCATGTTCAAGCCGCCGGAGCAGTGGCGCCAGGTGGACGGCGGGCCGATCAGCAAGGAGGCGCTGGCGGATTTGATGACGGCGGAGCTGGGCCGGCACGTTCCCGGCGAAGGCCATCTGTTCAGCCAGCCGATAGAAATGCGCTTCAACGAAATCCTCGAGGGCACGCGCGCCGACATCGCGGTGAAGGTCTTCGGGGAGGATTTTGCCGTCATCGAACGAATCGCCGGCGAAGCCCGGGAAATCCTGGAGAAGGTGCCCGGCGCGGCGGACGTGGAGTTCGACGCGCTCGGGAAGTCTCCGCTGCTGGAGATCGTGCCCAGGCGCGAGGCGATGGCCAGATACAACATCCATGCGGCCGAGCTGAACGAGGTCGTTCACACCGCGCTCGCCGGCCAGGAGGTCGGCAAGCTGATCGACGGCAACCGCCGTTTCGACATCGTCGTCCGTCTCGACGAAACGCTGCGCGAGCGCGTGGACGATCTCGGGCGCCTTCCGGTGCGGGTGGACGATGGCGGCCTGCTCACGCTGGGCCAGGTGGCGGATTTCAAGGTGGTCGAGCAGGTCGCCGCCATCTCGCGCGAGTTCAACCAGCGGCGCGCGGCCATCCTGGTGAACCTGCGCGGGCGCGACGTGGAATCCTTCGTCGTGGAGGCGCAGCGGAGAATCGCGGAACAGATCGAGCTGCCCGAGGGCTGCACGATTGAGTTTGGCGGGCAGTTCAAGAATTTGATCGAGGCGCGCAAACGGCTGGGCATCGTGGTGCCCGCCGCGCTGGCCCTCATCTTCACGCTCATCTTCATGGCGCTGGGCAGCCTGCGGCAAACGTTGCTCGTGTTTCTGGCGGTGCCGCTGGCGGTGACGGGCGGCGTGTTTGCGCTGTGGCTGCGCGGCCTGCCGTTCAGCATCTCCGCGGGCGTTGGCTTCATCGCGCTGTCCGGCATCGCGGTGTTGAACGGGCTGATGATCATCACCTTCTTCAACCAGCTGCGGGAGCGCGGCGCGGATCTCCGGAAATCGGTCTGGGACGGTTCCCTGCTGCGGCTGCGCCCCAAGCTCATGACCGCCCTGGTCGCTTCGCTCGGCTTCGTTCCGATGGCGATTGCAGGCGGCGCCGGCGCCGAGGTGCAACGCCCGCTCGCAACGGTCGTCATCGGCGGAATCATCTCCTCGACCTTCCTGACGCTGGTGCTGCTGCCGACGCTTTACGAATGGCTGGAGGAGAAGCTGTCGAAACGCGCCGATACTGATTCCAGGCACCCGTTGGAAATCAAAACTGAATCACCATGAAACCATGCCTCCGCATCATCCCGCTGGCCGTCGCCTTGTGCGCCGGATTATTCGCCACCAACGCCTCCGATCAGCACGGGCACGCCCACAAGGCCACGCCCGGGGGCGGACGTCTGCTGGAGAAAACCGAGCCGCACGCCGAGTTCGTGGTGGAGAAAGATCGCGGCGTGACGATCCACTTCTACGATCACGATCTCAAGCCGGTCGCGGCCACGACGCAGACGGTGACGGTCATCGCGTCGGGGAAGGACGGCCGGTGGACGCTGGAGTTCGAGAGGAAGGGCGATTCGCTGGCCAGCAAGACGAAGCTGCCGGAAGTCGAGGGCTGCAATGTGGTCGTCCAGTTTCGGCAGACCGCCGGCACGAAGCCGTCGAATCACCGCTTCAAGCTCGACCTGAATCACTGCGGCGGTTGCAAACGCGCCGAGTACGCGTGCGTTTGCGACCACTGAGCGGACGCAACGCCGGGAAACCAAGTTCCGGGGAGCCGGAATCCTCTCCGCGATTCACTTCACCTGGTAACACCACAGCATGTTGTGCTCGCGCACGTAGAGCCGGCCGCCGGCTATGACGGGATAGGCCCATGCCTTTTCCATCTGGGCGGAGCGCTTCGGGGCGTCCGGCGGCGTGAAGCGGCCTTTCTCGCGGTAGCCGTCCGGCGAGGCTTCGACAAGCGCGACGGCGCCGCTCTCGCCGTGGAGGTAGAGCCTGCCGTCGGCCGCGCAGAGTGAGGCGGCGCCGATGGCGCGGTCTTCCCATTTGATCTTCCCGGTGGCGAACTCGATGCAGAGGAGCGCCTGGGCGGTGGTGCCGTAGAGGCAGTCGCCGAGTTTCACGCTGCCGCCGATGGCAGTGGGGAGCTTGGCTTCAAAGTAAAGCTCCTGCGCCTCCACGCCGCCGTTCTTCGCCTCGAGTTTCACCGCGCCACCGCCGGTGCCGGCGGAGCCGCAGTAAACGATGTTTCCGACGACCGTGGGCGAGGGGATGTTCGCGCCGTATTTGCTGACGGCCTTCGCGAAGCGCCAGAGGAGTTTGCCGCTCGCGGCGTCGATGCCGACCAGGCCCTTGTCGATCATCTGCACGTATTGTTTCACGCCGCCGGCCGTGACGACGATGGCCGAGGAGTAGGCGGCGCCGCCGGATTCGGGAATGGCGCATTTCCAAAGAACGTCCCCGGTCTTTTTGTTGAGCGCGATGATGGTGGCATTGGTGCCGCCGGGGCTGCATACGACGGCGTCGCCATCGACGAGCGGAGATTCCGAGTAGGCCCACACGCCCGGCTTGCCGTCGAACTCGGCGCGAAGATTTTTCTGCCAGCGAACCTTCCCGTCCTTCGTGCCGACGCAGGCGAGGTCGCCATCCGAACCGAGCGCGAAGAGAACGTCGCCCACGACGGTGGGAGTCGAGCGGGCGGCGGGAAAGCTCGGTTTCTGGTTCGGGTTGCCGACCTTGCCGAGACGCGTGGTCCAGAGCGTCCTGCCGTCGGCGGCGCTCAACGCGCGGACGGATTCGTTTTCCAAACC
>JBDHQG010000053.1:0-12484 GCA_039806925.1 Limisphaerales bacterium | reverse complement strand
CGAGTAATTCAGGGCCGTGCGGTTTGTCGCGCTCTTCATCGCCGCATAGAACGGCTCAAGGCTGACGGGAGGAATCGGTTTTCCCGATTTCTTGGTGTAACCCTCCGTCATCTGGCGGACTTTTTCGTTCTCTTCCTGGCTTTTGCCGTAAAGAACCCATATCGCACCCGCCAGCAGCAACAGCACGATCACAAGAACCAGCTTTTCGTAGTGCCGGCGGCAGAGCTGTCCAATCTTTTTGACTTGCTCCATAGCGTTACTTGACCGCCTTGATGGCGTAAATCAGGAGGGTGACCTTGAGGCGCCGCTCATTGAGTAAAATTACAGGCCGGTCCGCCCCCGTCATCTTGACGACTGGAGCAACCACTCCAGGCTGCCGCGACCGCTGCGGGCTCATGATTGTCGAAGCCGGGGCGTTGGTGCCCATCTCGACGGCGGGTTCGACATTGACCGCCTTTACGATGAACCCGTGCTCGGAGGCAGAGAGACTCTCGAGCACCGCGGCGAGTTCCGAGCTCAAACATCCGAAGGTGATTTCATAAGGGCTGTTGACCGTTCCCGTCGCCGTGTTCGTTTGCACTTTCAAGGAAAGGTAGTCGCTGGTTGCCGTACTCAGCTCGTCGTCCTTGGAGACTCGCGCGCGACGGATGTTGATCAACGGACTCACATGCGCCCCAAAAAGAATTTGAGCCAGGACACGCACCTCGGCGATCTGCTCCGGAACGGCCGGGAATGTTCCGTCACCGAAACTGGTCTTGGGTTTCTGGGTTTCAAAAGAGAACGCGTATCCGGGCATGGGCAGCGTCGTCTTCGCATTGCGCGCCGCAGTCTGGAGATCCGCCAAGGTGCGATCCAAGTACCTCCGAAACTCGATTCCCGTGACTTTTTCCGCCGGGACGGGAGTGAAGTAACGATGAAGCTGCCCCACGGCGGCGCGCAGTTTGTCCGCTTCCTTCTTCGCAATTTCAATGTTCTGAGCACTGGGATACGGATTCTGCCCCTGCAGCCGGTTCAAGTCGGATTTATTCGCCTCCAGCTCCTCTTCAATCGCCTTGTTTCGCTGTTGGGCCGAAATGAAATAGTAAATGCCACCGGCGAGAAGGAGCACGGCGATCAAACCTCCCACCGCCAGAAAAAGATTTCGTTTAATCCAGAGCATGTCAGGAAATCACTGGCTGAGGTTTACTGGCTTGGCCAGCTTGACCATCAACTGGAAGGTGAAGGTTAGATTTGTAACGTCGCCACCGGCGATGTCACCGGCGATCTTGGTGCCTTCGGGAACAAACTGGTTCGTCCGGCCACGAAGCTCCTCAGCCAGGGCCTCGGCCAGAACCGTGTTCGCATCCGATTTCACCGACGTGAGATTAACGCTCCTGCAGGTCAGGAGGATGGTATCAAGCTGGTTGGTGCCACCTCCAGCGCCGGGGCGCCCGGCCGCAGGCGGCTTGCCTCCTCCCGGGCGCGGAGGCACCGAAGGCTGCGGAGCCGGAACAGCAGGCGCCATCATCAGGGATCCCAAGCCGGCTTGATTGACGGCCATGAGATAGCCCGAAGGAACCACCGGAGTCATGCGCTCAATCCACACACCGGTCTTCGCACCAAACTCCTTTTCTTTCTTCTCCTCCACCGCAATCAGTGCGCTGCGAAAAACCGTCATCAACGATGACCAATAGACTCGTTCCTCCATCCACTCGAAATAGAGATCCCCCTCGCCTTGGATCTTCTTGAGCGCAGCCACGCCGTCCTTGGTCTTTTGATCGTCCCGCTTCAGCTGATCGACCGTCGGCTTCAACTTGTCGAGCGCAGTCTGTTTCTCGTCAGCAA
The DNA here is from genome assembly GCA_039806925.1 of Limisphaerales bacterium. Lineage (GTDB taxonomy): Bacteria > Verrucomicrobiota > Verrucomicrobiia > Limisphaerales > JADJPG01 > JADJPG01. The sequence continues at coordinate 10,660 of JBDHQG010000053.1, read as the reverse complement.
CCCGTCCGTAGAACCATCCGAACGCGAACACCATCAAGATGAGGCAGAACACCGACGCCACGAGATAGGGCTTCTTCTGATTGAACTCCTGCCGCTTGAGCGAGCTCTTCGGCATCAAATTCAGCTCCACCGGGCAGTGCGCCAGGTTCCGGAGCCCCAGGCCCACCGTCTCGCCCAGCGAGTGAGCGACCTTCGCGAGCTCTTCGCGCGGAAGCGATTCATCAATCTGCAGGTTGCGCAGCGGATTGAAGTACTCGACGGGCAGATTCAATTTCTCCGCAAAGAATTGCGCCGTGTAGGGCATGCTCGTCGCGCCGCCGGACAGGAACAGGCGATCCGGAGGCGAGCCGCCCTGCTGGCCGCGATAGAACTGGATCGTTTGGTTGACCTGGATGTGGAGGCGGGTCAACACCTGCCGCGCGATTTTTGAAATCGCCGCCTGATGCGGGTTTTCCGGCTCTTCGTAGGCACCGCCGAGGCTGACAAATCCTTCTTCAATCTTCAGCCGCTCCGCCTCTTCATAGCCGAGCTTGGATTCCTTGGCGAAGTCCTGCGTGATCGCGTTCGCGCCAATGTTGATGCCGCGAGAGTAGATGTTTCCTTTTTCGAAGAAGAGCAGGTTGCTGGTCTTCGCGCCGATGTCGAGCAGCATCGTGCATCCCTCGAGGTCGCCGTAATTATAGCGGAAGGAATTGCACAGGGCCGCGGGCGAAACATCCACGAGCTGAAGACGCAGCCCGGCCTTCTCCGCCGTCTTGAACAAACCTTCGACGATGTCGGACTTGATGGCGACGAGCAGCACCTCCAGCTCCCCGCTGGGCGCGGCGCCGAGAATCTGGTAGTCCCAGACAACCTCCTCCAGCGGAAACGGAACATTTTGCTGCGCCTCGTACTGGATGATCTGCGTGACCTTCGAGGTGTCTACCGGGGGAAGTTTGACGAACTTGGAAAAGGTGTGATAACCCGGAGCGCAGATGTTGACGTTGCGCGCGCCGTAAGTTTTTTCAGCGAGAGCCTCCTGCAAGCCCTTGAGCATCGCCGCTTCCCGCGTGGATTCCTGCGTGCCATCCTGCCCGAGCGACTTGAATCCGTACTGGCGCAGGGAAAGCCCGCCCGCCTCGGTCATCTCGAACTCGGCGAGCTTCAGGTTGGTGGCCCCAAAGTCAACCACCAGAAATGATTTCTTGTTCAGCATTCGTTCATTCCGTGCAGCACGACCGGCTGCGCTTTTAGAGACAATGGCTCTCTCGCAAGCCGTTGTCTGATGACGGAAAGACCGTGGTGATTACAGGGAACGTTTCTCTCGGTCAAACAGAAAACATTCCCGCGCTCTGGGATTGGTGCGACCATACTCGAATTCAGAATAATTTCACCTGGAAATTTTCCCGCGAAAATATTCGATGGTCGATTTCAATCCCTCTTCGAGCGGCACCTTCGGCTCCCACTTCAACCACGCGCGGGCCCGCGTGATGTCCGGACGGCGTTGCTTCGGGTCATCCTGCGGCAGCGGCTTGAACACGATCTTGCTGCGTGAACCCGTCGCCCGGATGATCGACTCGGCAAACTCCAGCATCGTCATCTCACGGGGATTGCCGATGTTCACCGGCTCGGAATGCGAGCTCATCATCAGGCGGTGGATGCCCTCCACCAGGTCCGCGCAAAAGCAGAAGCTGCGCGTCTGGGTTCCCTTTCCGAAAACCGTGATGGGCTTGTTCTGCAACGCCTGGCTGACAAACGCCGGAACAACGCGCCCGTCATTGATCCGCATCCTCGGGCCATAGGTGTTGAAGATGCGAACAATGCGCGTCTCGATCCCGTGCTCGCGGTGGTAGGCCATCGTCAGCGCCTCGGCGAAACGCTTCGACTCATCGTAGCAACCGCGCGGCCCGATCGTGTTCACATTGCCCCAGTAATCCTCCGTCTGCGGATGAACCAGCGGGTCGCCGTAGATTTCCGAGGTGGACGCGATCAGGAACCGCGCCCCCTTTTCCTTCGCCAGGCCCAACGCCTTGTGAGTTCCAAGCGAACCCACCTTGAGCGTTTGAATCGGAAGCTCGAGATAATCAATCGGGCTGGCGGGCGAGGCGAAATGCCAGACGTAATCGACCGGGCCGTTGAGAAACAAATACTCCGTGACGTCCTGCTGGATGAATTTGTAGTTCGCGTTGCCGGCCAGGTGCGCGATGTTGTCGACCGTGCCCGTGACAAAATTATCAATTCCAATCACGCGATGACCGCGCGACAGCAACAGGTCGGTGAGGTGCGAGCCAAGAAATCCCGCGCCTCCCGTCACGACGGAAGTGGGCTGCTTTGATGCGTTTGTGCGCTGGGTTCGCTTCGGCATGGCCCTTGATTAACGAACCGCACAATCGGGCGCAATCAAGAATGCGATTCGCGAACCGAATTCCGTTCATCGAAACGGAAGGAACCGGCCGGCTGAGGAAGACCAAGCCGGCCTGAGCGTCCACGATTTACGGAACGATGCAGCGGGTGGTGGGTCATGGGAAAAGAAAAATCGCTGGGCCAAACTGTTTGGTGTCCGCGTTGGGAAATTTCGAGACAGGCTGGAAGCCGTCCTACCAGCGCAGCGAACGGCGGTTCACGATTTCCTGCTTCATCGTTCCGATTTGGAGCCCTTCACTTGGCTCCCGCACCGGTGAGCACCACCGGAATCGTCCGCCAGAGAATTTTCAGATCCAGCCAGAAAGACCAGTTATCGATGTATTCGAGATCGAGACGGACCCAGTCCTTGAAATCTTTCACATTATTGCGGCCGCTCACCTGCCAGAGGCACGTCAATCCCGGCTTGACGCTCAAACGCCGGCGGTGCGCCGGATCATCGAAGCGCTGCACTTCGTCAACCGGCAGCGGGCGCGGCCCCACCAGGCTCATCTCGCCCCGAAACACGTTAAAAAACTGCGGCATCTCATCGATGCTGTATTTCCTCAGCCACCTTCCAATCGGAGTGATGCGGGGATCGTTGGTGACCTTGAAGACCGGCCCCCCAATTTCATTCAGCGCCGCCAGCTCCTGCTTGCGCTGCTCGGCGTCCGTCACCATCGAGCGAAATTTCAGCATGGTGAACGGCCTTCCGTTCAAGCCGCACCGTTTCTGGCGGAACAGGACCGGGCCGGGAGACGTCAGCTTGATCGCGATCGCCACGCCGAGGAACGGCAGCGCGAGGAAGACCAGCGCGATGAATGAAACCATGAGATCCAGAGCCTGCTTGAAAACGCCCTGCCACGAGGCTTCCGGAGCCGAGCGGAACACCAGCACGGGACGACCATGAAACTCGTCGAAGCTCGCCTGTGAAATGTGCGTCTTGAAAAAGTCCGCCACCAGCCACGCCTCGACGCCTTCGATTTCGCACGCCTGAATCGCCTTCTCCACCTGCCCGAAATAGGTGTGCTTCGCATTGATGACGACGCTGTTCGCGGAGGTCTCGTGCAGCAGGCGGACGAGCTCCGTAATCGAGGATTGGTTGATGTCGAGTTCCGCGAGCACGTCGAGGTCGAATTGCTTGCGCTGCCGGAGATCATCGCGCATGCGGGCGGTGTCCTCCGAGGTTCCGACGATGATGATCCTCTTCTTGATTTGGTTTTCGCCAAACCGGCTGCGATACGCCGCCTTCAATATCTCGTCCGAGAGAAACACGAGAACAAACGCGATGAACCCGAACAGAACGATGACGCCGCGGGCGAGATCCGCGAGGCGGAAGAAATACAGCACCAGAATGACCCCCACCGTCACCAAGAGACAGCCCTTGAACAAAATCCATGCCGTCTCCCGGAGCGTTGAAAATACGGGCCGCTGGTAGAACCCCTGCGATTCGAGAATGAGCGGCGCCCCGGGGATGATGATCAAATAGAGCCAGACGTACCGATCAAACGAATGAATCTCGTCGAACGTCCAGCCCATGAACTGCGGAGCCACCGCGTCGCGCAGGAAATGGGCAAGCCACAGCGCCAGCGCAAAAAGACCCGCGTCTTTCAGCTGGTATATTTGCGTCCGAAGCTGTCGATCACGTTGAAGCATACGAAACGTTCCGCCGCTGGCTCAGCCTCCGCGCAAAGACGCGGAACCAATCACCCGATTAACGGTCTGGATCGCGCAAAACACAACTCAGTTCTGCGGAAGCCGCGCCATCGCCCTGGGCGCACCGGTGGCGATCTGAAACTGCGGCACTGAAGCCGAAACCCAGTCCCGCATCCGCGAATACACCGCGCGCTCCTGCCCCGGCAGGCAGATGGTGAAACACGAGACGTACGCCCAGCGCTGCAGGAGCCCGCGCGTGATCTGGTCCCGCGCCATCCACATCATGCGCTGGTTGTGATTCGCCGTGAGCTGGTCGTCCGCCACGAACCAGTACACAAAAATCGCGCTCTGCTTCACATGCTGGCCGTCCGGCGTCTTCATGTCGCGGCTCAGCGTCATCTTCATCACCGGCAGTTCATAGCGGTGCGGTTGCTGGATCTCCACCGTGTCCGGCTCGACGCTCACGATTTGAAAGCCCTGCCCCGTCAGGCAGTACTCGGGCTTGTGAATGCTGGTCCGATCCGTCCCCATCAACACCACCGTCGTCTGCATCCAAAAGCCGTCGGGCGCCTCGTAGAGCCGCTGGCCGTAGACCGTGTCCTTCGGCAGCCATTCGTTGACGATTTTGGCGACGGGAATCTCCTTCGATTTGAAATCGAGGATCGTTTCCGGCAGGGCCACGGAATTGGTCCCCACGACCTCCCCGTCCTCCCGGTACACCGCCCGGTCCACGACCCTGACCCCGGGAACACCGATGCGCTGGAACCCCTGGATGCGCGTCAACAACACCGTCATCGCCGCGATGACGCAGAGCCCCGCCCCGAACAAGATTTTCGCCTGCGTGTTCATGACTTGTGTTCCGCGCCGACGAGGATCACCGGCTCGGCCGGCTTCCGTTTCTTGCGATCTTCGCCCAGCCACCACCCGAGCAGCAGCATGCCGCCAATCGACGGGATGTAGGGAGCCATGCTGAAGATCGAGCTCTCGTGGACGTAATTGCCTGCGTCCTGTCCGAAAGCCTCTGCCGCGATGACGATCAATGTCAGGCGAAACACGTTCGCCACCACCGCCAGCGGAAACGCCGAGGCGACAATCAGCGCGCGCCGCCACGTCGTCTTGAAGGCGAGATAAGCGTAGACGACGCTGAACGCCACAATCGCCGTCAGGCTGCGGATGCCGCTGCACGCCGCCGCCACCTCGTATTGGTAAGTGCCGCCGGCGTCCATCAACTGCGTGCCGGTCTGAACCACCTTGATACCGAGAATCCAGTCGCTGAACCACGCCGTGATCGTCGTCGCCATCAGGCGCAGCGGGAACGAAACAATCTCCGTGTTGTTCGCGCCCAGCGGCACACAGAACAGAAAGAGCGAGAAGGGAAACAGCGCCAGCCCCATCCAGGAACGGCCCACCATCATCCCCGCGATGCCGTAGATGCCGAGGAAGAAGGCGACAACCGACAGCCGCGTCTGCTGCACCATGTAGCCCGCCATGTGCAGCAGCACCGCAAACACCAGAACCCCGAGCGCCGGGAACCACGTCCCCTTTTCCAGCCTCAAAAACTCCTCGCGCCGCGACCACAACAGGGCCATCACCACGAAGGGGATCAGGTAGGCATGTTCCTCGTCCGGCGTGTTCTTCATCACCCAGGACCACCACCCGAACAGCGACGAGGTGTCAACGTACCCCAGCGTGGAATTCCCGAGCCATTGAAACGCCGCCACCCACAACGCCAGCAGCACGACCACCGCGATGCGGTTGGGCAACGCGTTCCAGATCGACTGCAGCCCGGCCAGAATTCCAGGCCGGGACGAATCGGAACTGCTTTGTACTTCAGATGCCATACGACGTGGGCAACAGTCTGACACTACAAGTGGAAAGATGCTCAATCAATCCCGCGAACTGCGCGGCCATTTCTGCGTAGAATTACGAGGGCGGGGACCGCAGTCCCGCCACGCATCACACGACGGGGTTATCCCGCCAGCGTCCGCGCATAGGCGGCAACGAGCTGCTCCACCGAGTGTTCCCAGTTCAACACCGATTGCATGCGCTCAAAACCAATTCGCCCCATTCGCGCCCGTCCTTCCGCGTCATCCAACGTTCGCAGGATCGCGTCGCCCAGACGTTCCGCCGAGTTTTCATCCACATACACCGCCGCCTCGCCCGCCGACGCCCTGCCCTCCTTCGTGCCGAACAGCACCTGCGGCTTCCCAAACGCCATGTACTCCAGCGTCTTGTTCATCGTGCAATGATCGTTGTACGGATTGATCGGGTCGCACGCCACGCCGAGGTCGATGGTCCGCAGCGCCGAAAACAGAAACTCGTTGCTCACGCGCCCCGGCAAATCGACGTACTCCTGCAAGCCCAGCTTGTCGCGCAGCGCGACCAGGCTCGCGTGCTCCGGCCCGGTGCCCATCAGGAGAAACTGCACATCGCGCCGCCCCAGCTTGTGAACGAGGTGCGCCGCAGCATTCACCAAGTAGTCCACGCCGTCCGCGTTGCCCATCACGCCCACGTATCCGACGAGATACTTCCGCCCCTTGCGCAAAGACGAATCCTCCTTCGCCTGCGTCGTGGCAATCTTCGGCGCCGTGCGCACTTCAAACACTTCCCAGGAATTCTTCCCGCCACGGTCGAGCGCGATTTGCATCACGGAACGATTCGTCACCAATACCACATCCGCGACCGCGTAGGTCATCCGCTCAAACCAACGCACCGCCCAGTAAAACAATCCGCGCCCGCCGAACTTCGCCTCGAACATCTCCGGCCACGCATCATGCACGTCGTAGATCACTCTGGTCCCGAACAGCGCCTTGAACGGCCACGCCACCAGCCAGAGCAAATCCGGCGGATTGCAGAGATGAATCAGTTGGAATCGATGCCGGCGCCACGCCTTCCACGCCAGCCACCATTCGCCCCACAGCGCCGACGCATACTCTCCGAAGAATCCGATGAACCCGCCGGCTTCGTCACTGATCCAGTGGCGGTAAATGTGAATGCCATCGAGGAACTCGTATGGCTTGGTGTAGCCGCGCATTCGCGGACAGATCACCACCACTTCGTAGCCCGCATCGCGCAAGGCACACGACTCTTGCCATACGCGACGATCCAGCGGCACCGGAAGATTCTCGACCAGGATGAGGATGGCGGGCTTGCTCACAACGTCACCAGCAAAACCCTTCGTACTTCGACGGCAACTCACGCAACTCCGGCCAGCCGTTCACGTCCACCACATGATGCTGCGACGTGATGAACTGCTTCAAGTCCGCCACCGGCGCACACTTCTGCGCCGCGACCACCAAGCCTTGCGAGCCAAGCGCCGTCTTCAGATCAGGACACAACAAACTCGCCAAGTGAGGCATCTTCGAATCAATCACCCGCTTGTTCGCGCCCACGAGAGCCGCGAGATTCAGCGCCGGATCGTAGATGCGCAGCTTGAAGCCGCGCCCCAACAACGTCTGGGCCACCTCCACCATCGCGCTCTCGCGCAAGTCGTCCGTGTTCGACTTGAACGTCATCCCGAGAATCACCACCTCGCTCTGGCCCGACTCCGTGATCAAACTCAGCAGGCTCTGGAGATGCCGCTCGTTGCTCGGCAGCAAATTGTCGAGCATCGGCAAACTCACGCCGTTCATGCGCGCGTGATTCGTCAACGCACGAACGTCCTTCGGCAAACACGATCCACCGAACGGATTGCCCGGCTTCATGTAGTACGGCGAGAGGTTCAACTTCGTGTCCTGGCAAAGCAGCTCCATCACCGCGCGAGCATCGATGCCCATCTGCTTGCCCACGCGGCCGATCTCGTTCGCGAACGTGATCTTCGCGGCGTGAAAGGCGTTGCACGCGTACTTCACCATCTCCGCCGTGCTCCAGTTCACCACCGCCGCCTTCTCGCCGAAGAGCGACTTCATCAGCTCCGCCGAGGGCTTCCCGCCATCGCGCGTGCCCACGACCGCGAGCGAGGGATTCTCGAAATCCGCCACCGCCGTGCTCTCGCGCAAAAACTCAGGATAATAAAACACCTGCAACAACCGCACCGCCATCAGGTCCGACAACAACTCCTGCGTGATCGCCTGCGTGCTGCCCGGCAACATCGTGCTACGCAGCACCAGCGCGTGACTCTTCGTCTTCTTCCGCAGCGCATTGCCGATCTGATCCACCACCCCACGAACGAAACTCAAATCCAACGCTCCCGTCACCTTCGACGGTGTTCCCACACACACGATCGAGAGCTCCGTATCATTGATGGCCTCCTCGCAACTCACCGTCGCGCGCAGCAATTCCTTCGCCTTCGCCGTCTTCAGCAACTCTTCCAAGCCCGGCTCGATGATCGGCGGAATGCCGGCGTTGAACGACTCGACCTTCTGCGGATGAACATCCACGCCGACGATGCGATGTCCCTGCCGGGCCAGACAGCCCGCGGTCACCGCACCGACATAACCGAGGCCAAAGATGCTGATGTTCATGAGCGCGCGGAGGCTAAAAACGTGGTGCTGAAAACGCAAGGCTTGTCCCCCTGCGGCCGCGCCACCAGCTTGAGATACGGCGCCCACACCGTCTTACGAAACGCCGGCGACACCGTGCCCGCCAGCGGCGCGTCCGAATCGGCCTGGGCGACCTGACTCTGTTCCGTCACGCACCATACTTCGGCCCAATCCGCACTCACTTGAACGTCCATCGACACACCGTGACGGGTGACCCGGTAACGCCGACTGCCCAAATCTTCGACACGCGAGTCCGGAGCGAACTGCCAGCGGATGGAGAAATTTCTTGCCGCGTCAGCCCAGTCGTCGCGCAAGCTGCTCACCGAATCTCGAAATTCAACGCGGGCTCCGTCCGTTGGAATCGCCGCGATCCGATGAAGGGAAAGTGCCTTAGTAAAGAGCTCGCCACTCCAGAACTCTCCATTCCACTCGCGAATCAAATTCTCAGAGAGGCCACCATTTACCAGAGGCGATGTGTGAGCTTCCTCCCAGAGGAAGGGACCCAAGCGAATTGGCCACTCCTCGCTCTCGGGCGTTGGACAATCATGAGCGTCGCGGCTCGCCAGCCAGTTCCTCAACTGCTTGTCCGCATGATACGCCCCTGTTCCTGGATCAATCACCATCGCCACGCCGCGCAGCCAGAGCGAAACATGCAACGCATCCAGATGTCCATGCGCTGCCATCGAGCCAAGTCCCAGCGGAGACAAATCCCAGCGCGCCGTCCAATCCCCATCGCGCCTCATCACGTATCCGCTTTCGGAGGTCTGTTGCCATTCACCAGCTCTGAAATCTGAAATCTCCAATTTCAAATCCTGCCGCGCTGCACCCATCCAAAATTCCAAAGCCCGCGCCTTCGTCGGGCTACGAAACCACTCATGCCATTCGGCCACCACCTTGCGGTCATCCGCGAAGAGCGGCGTCACGAACGCGCTGTCCGAATCGCCGTAGTCCCACGGGTCGCTCGGCACCTGCACATCCACGAAGAACTGCGCGGCGCGCCGAAGCCGTTCGTCCACCTCCGGAGAAATCTTCCGACCAACGCTCGTCAGCGCCATGCGCGCCTGCCAACAAAACTCCCACGAAAACAACTGGTAGTTCAGCGCCTGCTCTTTGTTCCCACCGTCTTCCGCGAACTGCGCGAGCACCTCGTGCTCCCAGCGCCGCTGCAATTCCTCCAGCGACGCCCCGCATTTCGCCAGTTCCGGCCAGCGCGCCGTCGCCACAATGCAGCCCACCAGTTCCCCCAGCAGATGATTGTTCGCCGACGAACCGAATGACTTGTGCCGCCACGCATACCAGACGTGCGGTGGAAGAATTTGATGACGCAACCTCTCCAAGCGCCCCTCCAATTCCGCACTCCGCATTCCGCGCTCCGCGCTCGGCATCAGCAGCGCATCCATCCAAGCGAACTGAATCAGCCTCAGCCCGACCTCCAGCGCGCTCGTCCAATTCCAGCCGCGATAGGGCGGATTGTGCCTCACCCAATCCTCCAGCCACTCGACGCATTTCTCCCCCGCCCGACGATCACCGAGGACATACGCCGCCATCGCAAGGCGCACGAGCTGGTTCCAGCGGCTCGGCTCCCAGACCAGCTTGGAATCCACTCCATCCGTCAGCGAACGATAGTTCAGCTTGAACGCCGACGCCGTGCTCTCCACATCACGACGGACGAGATAATCGTATTGCCACTTCGGCGGATCATCGACCTGGACTTCCAGATGACCGAAGAACCGCCAGCGTCCGGAGAGAATGTTCTCCACATCACGCTTCAACGCCTCGCGCAATACCTCCGGCGCATCCTCCGGCTTCGGTAATTTGGGAAAGACACCTGGCGAACTGAGTTCTACTTCCGGCCACGACGTGCGTTTCGCATCTGCCGACTGCCGCAGCTTCTTCCGCGCGTGCAACAGCATCTCGCCCGGGCTCATCGCGCGGAGCCGATGCCAGTACCATCCCAGCTTGCTCATGGCGTCTGCGTTGGCGCCGGCCGAATCTCCGGATGCCGGATGTGTCCGCCGAAGTTCGCGCAGCGCACCATCAGGAGGAACGTCGCCAGCGCGAGAACTGCGAGCAGTCCCAGCGACCATTTCGGCATCGCACGGCCGCCGCGCGAGAGGAACAACGCCACTGCCGCCGCAATGCCC
>JBDHQG010000669.1:0-2842 GCA_039806925.1 Limisphaerales bacterium | reverse complement strand
GAGCGGTACTTTCCTGCGGGATGGTACCTCTTCGACGGGGAGGACGCCCGTCCGGTTACGGTGTTCGAGCCGTTCTCGAACGACCAGATTGTGGTCGGCGAATGAGCAACGCCGCCACGATCGGCCCGCGAGGCTGCTGCCCTCGTGGGCGTCACCACCGTTACGTGGCAGGACCCCGCTTCGGCGGGGTTTTTCATTCCCGCGCCCCTCTGTAGGGCTGGACTCCAATGCTGCGGCTGTTGAGCATGCCGCGCATGATGGAACAGGATCGCACCACACCACGCAAGGTCGCGCCCGATTGGGAGCGCATCGAGTTCGACTATCGGGCAGGCGTTCGCTCGCTTCGTGAGATTGCGGGCGAGCACGGCATCTCGCACGTAGCAATCAACAAGCGCGCCAAGAAAGACGGATGGTCGCGCGACCTGTCAGCGAAGATCCAGGCAAAGGCCGACGAACTGGTTACCAAGGAACTGGTTACCACGCCGGTTACCACGGAAAACAGAATCTCGGAGCGCGAGGTAGTCGACGCCAACGCCCAGGCGATCGTCCAGGTGCGGATGACGCACCGCAAGGACATCGCTCGGTCGCGGAACATCGTCATGGCGATGATGGCCGAGCTTGAGGCCGCCTGCGGCGCCGAGAATGCCGAGTTGCTGGCGAGCCTGGGCGACATGATGCGATCGCCCGACGAATACGGCCGCGACAAGCTCAACGACCTGTACCGGGCCATCGTATCGCTCCCCGGCCGCGCGAAGACGATGAAGGATCTGGCTGCCTCGCTCGTGAGCCTGATCGACAAGGAGCGCGACGCCTTCCACATCGGAGCGAAGACACCTAACGGCGATGACGGCGCAGGATCTGGAGCCGGCCTGCGCGACCTGACCGACGCTGAACGCGCCGTCCGCCTTTCGCGCCTGCTTGGATCGAACCCAGAGATCGCAGCCGCGCTCGTCAAGCGGGTAGCCGGCAATGGCTGACGTTGTCGCGCTCGACACGGCCACGATGCTCGAGCTCGTGAAGCAGCTTGACCCAGCCGCGCGCGCAGAGCTCGACGCAATCCTGCTGTCTGGCGACGCGCCGATATGGGTGCCGCAGGATGGGCCTCAGCGACAGGCCTATGAGTCCGAGGCCGACATCATCTTCTACGGCGGCGCCGCTGGCGGCGGGAAGACTGATTTGCTGCTGGGCCTGACGCTGACGTCACAACAGCACTCGATCATCTTCCGGCGCGAGGCCGTGCAGCTCGTTGGCATCGAAGAGCGCATGACCGCGATCCTGGGTACGCGAAAGGGCTACAACAGCCAGGACGGCGTCTGGCGCCTGCCCGGCGGCCGCGTGATGGAGCTCGGCAGCGTCAAGGAGCCCGGCGACTGGATCAAGTACCAGGGGCGTGCGCACGACGCCAAGCTGTTCGACGAGATTTGCCACTTCACCGAGGTGCAGTTTCGCACCCTGATCGGATGGCTGCGGACAGATCGGCCGGACATCCGGCAGCGCGTTGTCTGTGCCGGCAACCCGCCGACCACGGCGGAGGGCGAATGGGTAAAGCGGTATTGGGCAGCATGGCTCGAGCCCACGCACCCGAACCCGGCCAAACCCGGCGATCTGCGCTGGTACGTGACAAACGAGAAGGGTGAGGACGAGGAAGTGCCCGGGCCGGAGCTCGTGAAGGTTGGCGACGACATGGTCAGGCCCAAGAGCCGCACCTTCATCCCGTCGTCGGTGAACGACAACCTGTTCCTGCTCTCGACCGGGTACAGGGCGACGCTGCAGGCGCTGCCCGAACCGCTGCGCTCACAGATGCTGCGCGGCGACTTCAGCGCAGGCGCATCAGACCCGGCATGGCAGACGATCCCGACTGAATGGATCAAGGCCGCACAGGCCCGATGGAAGGCCAGGGATGCGAAGGGCACCATGACCGCAATGGGGTTCGACCCTGCACGCGGCGGCATCGACAAGTCGTCTGTCGCGCGCCGGCATGGCAACTGGTTTGATGAGATCGTGACGGCTCCCGGCGCGGTTACGAAGGACGGCCCGACCGCCGCGGGCTTTGCCGTGCCATTGGTTCGCGATGGCGCCTGTATCTGCGTCGACGCCATCGGAATCGGCTCGAGCGCGCTGGACTTCCTGATCGGGCTCAACCTCAACGTGCTCGCGGTCGTCGGCTCCGAGTCCTCCGCGATGACCACCAGGGCCGGCAACTTACGCATGCGTAACCGGCGCGCCGAGATGTACTGGCGACTGCGCGAAGCATTGGATCCGACCGCGCCCGACCCGATCGCATTACCGCCTGACCCCGAGCTGCTCGCTGACCTCGCAGCCGTCCGCTACAAGGTCGTGACCATGGGCAAGGTCGCTGCCATCCAGATGCGAGACAAGGACGAGATCCGCGAGGCGCTGGGCCGCAGCCCAGACAAGGGCGACGCCATCGCGATGACTTTCGTCGATGGGATTCCGCCGCCGGGCGCCGCGTCCAGCCGCTACGAAGAACCCCCGCCGCCCGATTGGCGCACCTGACCCCGGAGCGAACGATGCTCGCCGAAAAGACCCACTCCACCGACCAGACCGAGCTACAAGACGCCGACGCGCCCATCACCGTTGACGAGTTCGCGCAGTTCGTCCGCGAGGCCATCAACCAGCCGCCCTGGCGCGCGAACGCGGACAAAGAGGCCGACTACGCCGACGGCAACCAGCTCGACAGCGAACTGCTGAAGAAGCAGGCCGCGCTTGGCATTCCGCCCGCCAAAGAAAACATCATCGGCCCGGCGATCCGCGCTGTCTGCGGCTACGAAGCAAAGACCCGCACCGACTGGCGCGTGACGCCCGACGGCGACCCAGGCGG
>JBDHQG010000668.1:0-2846 GCA_039806925.1 Limisphaerales bacterium | reverse complement strand
CCCGCCGCGTTGTTCATGCGTTTCGCGACGGGCAGCATGGCCTGGTAGATTTTCAATGCGTCGGGGTAATTCGGGTTTTCCTTCAACACGGTTTCGTAGTGCGCGAAGGCGCGATCATCCGGTCCGTAGATGGCGCGGCGTTCGGCGGCCTTGAGAAGAAGGCGGATGCGCTGCTGCGGCGTGGGGCCGCGCCGCAGCGCGACTTCGTAGGTGTCCACCGCATCACCGAGGCTGCCCTTGGCCCAGTAAAGATCGGCGAGTTTTTCCGTGAGCACGGCGCTCTGGCGATGGATGGGCTGCGCCTCGATGTAGCTGGCGAGTTCCTGTGGCTTGGAGCCCATTGCTTCATTGCGCAACACGACCATCAGGTGCGCCCACTCGACGAGCTTGTTCGTGCGGCTTTCCAAGTCCTTCAAAACATCGCCCAGACCGCGTCCCCACGGGCGGTAGAGCGGATCGCCGACCACGGTGGTCTGCCAGGAGAGACAGTTTTGCGAGGCATACGCCGCTTCGCCGAAGCTGAACCCACCGGAGAGAAAGCGCAAGGTGAAGCTGTTGATGTCCGGCGTGAGCGAAAGATACGGCTCGTCCACGGCGCCCATCGTGCAGGTGGCGCCTTTTTCGAGCAACGTTCCCACCCACGAATTGTTCGCCGTGCGAATCGTCGCCGCGCCAAACGAGTAGAGATGATACGCGAACGCGCCGGGCATGAACTCCACGGTCGGTCGCATGAACGGCCCGGTGACCGTTTGATCGTACCAGCCGGCGTAGAGGGCGACCTGTGCCATCGGGTAACCGGCGGTGAACGTCGCCGGCTTTTCGTCGAGCTCCGTGTCGTATCCGAATTGCTTCGAGGCCTTGGCGGCGGCGGTGAGCAAATCATCGCCGATGCGGTAGTTGTCATTCGTGGCGAGGCCGCGCACGTCGAAATACGCCCGGCCCCAGAGCCCGTTGGTCTCGGCTTCCATCGCTTTATCGACAAGCCCCTTCGCAATCGCCGCGGATGGTCCGTCGAGCCGCGTCACCATCAGCAGGCCGTTCATCGTGTTGAGCTGCGTCGCGTTGGTGACGTTGTAGAACGGATTCGGCAACGGTCCGGCCCAGGGGATTTTCTGATCGCTGATCGGCAGCAGGGCGAGCTGCGTGTCCACGGCCGCCTCGTTGCGTTGCATCTCGGGCTGGAGCTTTTGCATCGCCGGCTCCACGAGCGAGGGATCCTTCGCGATCTTCGTCGGCACGCCGTAGCAGAGCGCGGCGTAGCGGATGCGCGCGTCGAGCACCTTGCGGAAGGGAACGAAATCGTCGGGCGTGCCGGCGGGCTTGTTGGTGGCGGGGCCGAAGGTGAGGAGCCTTGACTCCTCCAGTTTCTTGAGCAGGGGATTGAGGAGCTGGTCGAGGTATTCCTTGCGCGACATCGTTTCGCCCGCCGGCAGTTCGAGCCCGATGACCTGGTCCTTCGGCACCTGCCGGCGCATCGCGTAGTAATCGGCGACCTCTTTCGACTCGGGCACCTTGGAATTATAGACGACGACGACCTCCGGGGCGGGCGCGGCGTGGGAGCGGCAGAGCGTGGCGCCCGCAACAACCAGCACGCCGAGGAGCCGCCAGCGGAGGAAAAAGCTGTGAAGAATCATAGGTGGCGAATCGAGTTCAAGACACGGTGACTTTCAACCCGTCATACGCGAAGAACACGCCGTCTGGCAATTCTTCTTGGGCGATGTCGTGGTCGTAATCATGCGTCAGGTGGGTGAAATAAGTCCGCGGCGCGCCGATGCGCCGGGCGGTGGTCAGCGCCTCGTCGAAGCACATGTGCGTGGGATGCGGTTCGTAGCGCAGCGCGTCGAGCACGCACACCTCCACGCCGCGAATCTCCTCGATGGCCGCCTCGGGCACTTCCTTGCAGTCGCTCAGGTAGGCGAGCTTTTTCACGCGGTCCTGGGTGAAAAGAAAACCGCTCGCGGTGGCCCGGCCATGCGGCAGATCGTAGGACTTGACGACCAGATCGCCGAGTTGAAACGGCCCGTTCAAAACCCGCTGTTCCGGCATGAAGTAACCCTTCGGCCACGGGCCGTCGTGAAACGCGTAGGCGAACACGCGCTTCAACGACTCCATCGTGGCGGCGCTCGCGTAAATCGGGAGCGTGGCGTTGCCTCGGAGATCGCAGAAGCGCCGGCAATCATCCAGGCCCATGATGTGATCCGCGTGCGCGTGCGTGATCAGCACGGCGTCGAGGTGGCGAATCTTTTCGCGCAGCATCTGGAGGCGAAACTCCGGCGGCGTGTCGACGACGAGCTTGACCTCGTCCGTCGCGACGTAGATCGAAGGCCGCGTGCGGTGGTTCTTCGGATTGGCGAGGAACGATTCCGGGTAATCCCAGCCGATGATGGGAACGCCCTGCGAGGTGCCGGAGCCGAGAAACGTGAACGAGAAGGACATTATCGGGGCTCCTGTGCCGGAACGAAAATCCAGGCGCATCGGTCCGGCGGGGCGGGGAAGCGGAGGCCCCGGATGACGGGGGAAATTGGACGGTGGTTTCGGCGTGGGGCGGGATTCGTCGTCAGGACTGGCATGTCTAAAATTTCTTTTGCCGAACCTTAGCACAGCGGCCAGATTCGGCGCGAAGAAATTCCGTCATGCTGACCACGCTGCGCATCAAGAACCTCGCCCTCGTCGCCGATCTGACGATCGAATTTCAGCCGGGGCTCAATGTCATCACCGGCGAAACTGGCGCCGGCAAATCGATCCTGATCGGCGCGCTCAACCTCGTGCTCGGCGAACGCGCGGACCGCACGCTCATCCGCAGCGGCTCGGAAAACTGCTCGGTGGAGGCGGTCTTCGACGGGCGC
>JBDHQG010000667.1:0-2847 GCA_039806925.1 Limisphaerales bacterium | reverse complement strand
CTCGCTCTCCCCCGCCCTGCTGACTAACACGCCCGGAGCAGGCGCGCTCACCAATGGCGCCGCGGTGAAGCTGTCCACGGCGACGTTCCCGGACCTCGCCGGCGTCAAGGTCGCCATCAGCGGCGGCCATGTGCTCGTGCGCGAAGGCGCGAGGCAGGAAATCCAGACGCCGCAGTCCGAAGCGTACAAATACCGCTCCGTGCGCGAGCGGCATCCGCGTTCGGCGGTGGGCGCAAGCCGCGACCACTATTTTTTCGTCGAAGTGGATGGACGCCAGCCGGGGCTTTCCGTGGGCATGACGCTGGATGAACTGGGCGATTACATGAAGAAGATCGGCTGCGACCTGGCGCTCAGCCTGGACGGCGGCGCCTCCGCCACCTTCTGGTACGAAGGCCGGGTGCGAAACAGCCCGTGCAACGGCGCGGAACGCCCCATCGCCAACGGCATCGCCGTGGTGGCCAGGCCCTCGGGCAAATAACCCCGCGCCCCGGCCAGGCCGGCGTCACTCACCGACGCGAACCAGGCGCAACGATTCCCGATCAAACCACGCCTCGCCGGATTGCGCGCGAAAGACGCACTGCAATTCGAGGCTCCGCTCTTCCGCGCCCAGCGCAAACTCCAGACGGAGAAACGTCCAGTCGTGATCGCCCGTCAAAGGCGTCGAGCTGCCCGCCGGCTGTCCGGGCACGCGCAGATACACGCCGCTGCCGCGCGCAAAAGGCAACGGCCTCACGTCCTGGGTTCGCACCCGCGCCTCGAAACGATAACGCCCCGGCTGCAACCATGTATGGGTGCGCCACGAGGATGCCGTCCTGGTCCCCGCGCGAATGTGAAGCGCCTGCACTTCCCCGTGGCCGGCTTCCTCCATCAAGCCGTCCGTCGGAACGCCGACCGGCCTCCAGCCGTCCAACACCGCGGCGTCCGCCACGAACGACAGGGGCGCAGGCTCCGGAACCGACAGTTGCCGCGCCACGTCAGCCGCCCGCTCCCCGATGCGCCGGACAAGAATCAAGGCCGGCTCTCGCAACGCGCGGGCCTCGTGGCGTGGAAGCTCGCGGGAAACAAGGTCCACGCGCTCCCGCACCGCCCGTCCCAACCGTTCCGCATGAAACTCGTTCGTGAACAACTGCCCCAGGCGTTCGCGGTAGGCGCGACGCGCCCCGGGAATTTCCATCATCGCCGCCGCCACGGTGCCGGCCATGCGGGGTTGCAGGGGAGCGTTGGCACGGCCGAGGAGGTTGTCCATGACCCCGGGCAGAAAGACAAAGCGCCCGTCGCCCGGATTTTGGTAGAGGCGATAATTGTTCCGCGCGAGCGCATAGCCATCGCGATGGCCCAGCAAAATTTCCAGCGCGAGAAACGTGAGGAAACGATCCGTGTCGAGGGTTGAGGCGAGTTCACGCGAACGAACAGCCAGATCCTTTGTCGTCGCCGCGGCCGCGAGACGTTGCAAGTCGGAATGATCATCGACGCCCGTCCCGGAGCTTCGTCGCATCGGTCCCGTCACGTCGGCGCCGGGACCGGGCTCAGGCTCGTAGAGATTGCCGTCCGCGCTGGCGAAGTGTCTTGTCAAGAATTCCGGCGCGAACCCCTCCTTCAGCACATACAGGCCGAGCGGGCGCCCGTTCAGCTCCACCAACGCATGGGTGACGAACGGGGCCGGAACATCCGCCGCCCGGAACAGTTCCGACCCCAGCCAGTCGTTGAGAAAAGAGGGATCTTCCGCCGAGCTGTTCAGGTGCAACCTGCTCATGCCTGAAAAAAGGCGGCCCGGAACGAAGCGGGCGACATCAAGGGTGAAGGAGGGTTTCTCGTCGATCCCGCGAAAGCTGCCCGTCCGGCCCTTCAGGCGGAGCGCGACGTTTTCCAGCGAGTTCGAGCCGTCACGGAAGGTGGCGCGAACGTAGTTGCGCGGCGCTTCACGCAGGCTTCCCATCGCAGCCCGGGGAATCTCAATGCGCAGGTGAAGCAGGCGGTTCGAGGGGAAGCCGGCCTCTGCCGGCGCGGATTGCCCGGCACCTGCAGGCAGGGAGTGCGACAAAATCATGGCGATGATCGCGAGCCAGCCACGGCAGGCCCCAAGCCGGAACGAGGCCGCGGAAAATTCACGTTGGAGCGGCCCCGCTGCGCCCGGGGCGGGTGCGTTCCCCAGACCATCTGCATCGTTCCGGTTAAGCGTCACACTCATTAAATTTGGTTCATGGGCAGGCCGGGGTTTCGGTGTCCGACGGTTGAATCTTCGCGGATGACGCCGGTTTGGGCCAGTCCGAATCCATTCCTCCCGGCCTGCGCCGCGACGATTTTTCCGGTGGAAGCTTAATCCTGACTTAATCGTGGGCTGTGTAACCTCCGCATCAGCAGGCCGGTCAAGCAACCGCATCCGCCGGAATGACGGCGAGAGTTGGATTCAGGTGACAGCAAAAAACCAGCGTGCTCAGGACGGCGGGATGGAGTAGAGTCCTCGCCAGTCAAACCAGCAATCGAGCCAGCGTCAGAAATGGTAAACCGGAAATCAGTCAATTGGATGGCAGGGGCCGTAATCCTCGCGGCGACGGCGTGGCTTTACCTGTTCTTGTTCCCCTCCCCGCCGTCGATTGATGCCCGCCCGCATCGTGGCCTGGGCGAGGCGATGGCGGCCGAGGCGTTGAAACTGATGGAGGGCGACGCGCGATTGATGGTCATCACGCGGGACCACGACTCCTTCATCCTGCCGGCGACGGAAGTGCAGCTGGACAGTTTCCGCAAAGCCGTCGGGGCCGCAGGGAGGAAGATTCACACGACGCGCGCCATGAAGGTCGATCCGCTTCGCGTGGTGAGCGTCCCGCCCGGGGATTTTTACGAGATGCT
>JBDHQG010000666.1:0-2849 GCA_039806925.1 Limisphaerales bacterium | reverse complement strand
AATCCCTCGACCCACCAGATTCTGCCGTCCGGCGTCGTCGCCACCATCCGGCGGCCACGTTCCGCCCTCGGGACTTTCAAGTTGGTGAACAAGTCCTGAAGCTTTTGGGTTCCGCGCATCCCGATGGGCTGGAACCGGTCGCCCGGCCGCCAAAATCGCAATACGACTTCAGAACCCACCCGCTCCGCATCGAACCATTCCGTCCCGGCCTCGAATGCCGGCAGCCGTGGGTTCCTTGCAGGCACTCGCGTCCAGTTCCAAGACAGCCCGCCAAACGTTCCCTTGCCCGCCTTCCCGGCGAGCGAAACGAGCTTCCCGCCAACGCTCGTTTCGGAAGGCGCGACACGTTTGCTCCGCACTCTTCCCTCTCGATCGCACCATACGGAAAGCTCCCGCGAGACCGAAACCGCCGTGCCCGGATGCCGGCGCAAAAACTCAATCCGCTCAAACTCCGGCGCCACCGACATTTCCTCCAACTGCCGCTGCAGCACGCGACGTTGAACCGCCACCGGCAATCGGTGGAACGGAACCGCCTTCTCCCTCAGCCATCGCCTCACGTCGACCTCCAATAGTTCATTCTCCGCCGAGAGAATCTCCATCTGTCGCAGCACCACGCCGTTGATGGCGGGCTGGAACTTCGAGCGCAGCAGGGGCAGAAGCTCACGCCGGATGCGGTTTCGTAAAAACTCCGGAGATCGATTGGAAGCGTCCTCGTGAAACGAAACCCGCGCCTCCACGGCAAACGCCTCGATGTCAGCCCGGGAACACTCCAGCAGCGGACGAACGAGCTTCACTCCCCGAGCCCACGGCGAAGCCGACACCGCCTTCATTCCCGCGAGCCCCTGCGATCCCGCTCCGCGCAGCAGCCGCAAAAAGAACAGCTCCACCTGATCATCCGCGTGATGGGCGAGCGCGATGCGGGAGACGCCATTATCCTTCGCCTCCCGCGCAAGGAACTCGTGCCGGCAACAGCGCGCCGCCATCTCAATGGACAAGCCCTCCTCGTCCGCCAGGCGCCGCACGTCCTCCGCGCCACTGACATAATCCAACCCCAGCCGGCGCGCGGCCGCATGAACAAAGCGTTCATCGGTGTCGCCCGCCCGGCCGCGCAGCCGGTGGTTGAAATGGGCGACGATCAGCCTCCAGCCGAATTTCCCCGCGAGCGACGAGAGAACCCGGAGCAACACCATCGAATCCACGCCTCCCGACACCGCCACGAGAACGGATCGTCCCCGCGGCAACAGGCAGCCGGCCACAATCTGCCGCTCGACACGCTGGATAAATTCACTCACGCCGCGAAGTGTTGAGACTGCATTTCGCCCGCCGACAAGGGCCTGCCGGCTCCAATCAAAACCGGTCAACTGCCGCGCGCCGCCATGCCGGTGAGCGCGGGCAGGATTTCGCCGCGCGCGTATTCCACATCCTTCGGAAAGTCCACCTCCGTCCACGGCAATCCCGTCACGTCTTCCGCGCCGAAGCGCCCGGCTTTCACGAGGACGCGCAAGACGTCGTCGTAGGAATCCAGGCGGCCTTCCCCCACGATGCGCTTGCGCGTTTCGACGGCGATCATTTGAAGCTCCGCGGGCGACACCTTGAAGAAGCCAATCGACTCGCCCACCTGCTCCGCCTCGCCCTTCCATCGCTTTACGAAATCAAACGGCCGCCCGCCGCGCATCGGCACCAGCACCGGATCGTCGTCCGCCGTCGAATAGTTCCGGTCCACCAGCAGCGCCGACGGATGACGCGAGACAATCAAGCGTCGCAACATTTCCGACGGATACAAAACATCGCCGTCCATCAGCAGCACCGGGTCGCCGCCCGCAAGCACCGCATCCAGCGAGACATCGAAGCTGAGCACGCTGCCCTCGGTGAAGTTCGGGTTGTGAATCTCGGAAATATTCAGTCCATGCGACTGCGAGAGGCGCGGAAGCTCGGCGGCGATCTGCCCGCGCTCGTGCCCGGTGATGATCGTCAGCCCGGTGACTCCAACCTCGCGCAGCCGCATCACATGCCATTCCAAGAGAGAGCGTCCGCCAATCTCGATCAGAATTTTCGGACGCCGCGCGTAATCAGGTCCGAGGCGGGTCGCGCGGCCGGCGGCATAGATGAATGCTCTCATAGTTCAGTTTGAGTCTCCGCGGCGACGCGGCGGGAAATACCCTTCAAAGAAGCTTCTTCAGCGTAGAGCAGCAGCCAGCCAATGGAAGCATAAACCACCTCGCGCCCGCGCCGGATGATGGCGTAGGAGAGGCCGAGCGCGTCGGGCAATCCCGCGAGCCGGCAAACCAGGGCGATGCCGGATTCCTGCACGCCGATCGCGCCGGGAACAAACAGCCCGAGCACCTTAGCCACGCCGATGAACGCCTCGATGGCCAGCGCCTGAGTCCAGGTGATCGGCATGTCCACCAACCACGCCACGAGAAAGATGTCCATCGTATCGAGCAACCAGCCGCAGAGATAACCGCCGCCACTGGCCAGCACGCGACCGCGCTCGCCGCGGTAAAACTTCATCACCAGCCCGTCCACCCGCTGCAGTTTCGCGCGCTTCGCCTCCAGCGCCTCCAGCCTCATGCCGAATCGTTCCACCGCGCGAAACATCATCGAGAACAAGCCGCGCGTTTGCAGCCAGAACAGCACGCCCACCGCCACGGTGCTTCCCGCGAGCACCGCCAGCAGGCCGGTCCGCACCCGCGATTCCACGGGCGCCAGCGAGAGAAACGCCGCGGAACCGAGCGCGATGAAGATCACTTGAGTCAGCGTCTGCATCGAACGCCCCACGATCACGCTCGCGGTAACATCGCCCGCGTCCACGCCGCGCTTGTGCAGCAGGTAAACCTTCACTGCCTCGC
>JBDHQG010000665.1:0-2849 GCA_039806925.1 Limisphaerales bacterium | reverse complement strand
AAGCGGTTCGGTCCAAAGAATCGAGCGACCATTCGCGCCACGAAAGATCCCTCCTCATAGGTATGCCTCGTGCCGTAGGTCGTCGCGAGCAACGAGACAGCGCGCCCATCCGCAAGCGTCACATCCGCTTTCCGCCCCGGCCATAGCCACGCCAGCAATCCGGCGCACACCACGAACAAAATTGCGGCAAACCACCAGCGTTGCCAGAGCGGACGGTTCATATCCTCAACGGCGCGCGATCCAAACGAGCGTGCCGAGCGGCACTTGATCGTGGAGCGGGATCAAGTCCGCCGCCGCCAGGTGAATGCAGCCGAGCGACTGCGGCCGGCCAAGCGTCGATTCATCCCAGTAACCGTGGATGTAAATGTAGCGGCTGAACGTATCGACCTTGCCGCCGCGGTTCCGGCCCGGCTCCAATCCCGCGAGCCAGAGAATGCGATGCACGATGTCGCCCTTCGGATTCTCGGGTGACAACCGGCCAATCGGCTTGCGTGCTTTGAAAACCGTTCCTTCCGGAAACTCGCCACCAATCTTCCGTGCGATGCGATGCAGGCCGAGCGGCGTGCGGTTCGAGTGAATGATCTGCCCAATGCCGAATCGTGACGTGGAAACCACGAAACGCTGACGAAATTCGTAAACCGGAAACTCGCCAGCGCGCGTGCGCCGCGATGTTTTCTCAAACACGTTCATCGCCTGTTCCTCGACGGAGACGCAGAGCACGAAACGTGTCCGGCGCGCGCCGAGCTTGGTCATTGTGCGTTGAAGCGCGGCGGGAAACTTCGGACGGGAGTTCTTCTCACGCAGCACTGTAGCCGCCGACGTGAGGAGGCGGACCCGAGTCTTGTGAACGGCCCGCTCATCCGCCTCCTTACGTCGGTGGCTACCTGTCGCGGCGCGCGTCATGGCTTCACTCCGTAATTGATCGTCATCACACCACCAAGCAACGGCACGATGCGCACGTCGCGACAGCCCATCTCGCGCATCTTCGCCGCGACGCCGTGCTGCGCGGGGTAATGCTTCAGCGATTCGAGAATGTAGGCGTGCGTCTGGCTGTCGCCGCAGAAGAGCCAGCCGAAGAGCGGCACGAAGAGCCGCAGATAAGCGAAGTAAAGCGCGCGCCAGACGGCATTGTCCGGCTTGCCGAAATCGAGCACGAGCAGACGCGCGCCGGACTTCGCCACGCGCCACATTTCGCGCAAGCCCTGCTCCCAGCTCGTGAGATTGCGGAGTCCGTAGCTGATCGTCACGACATCGAAGTGATCGTCGGGGAACGGAATGTCCTGCGCGTCGCCTTGCAGAAACGTCGGGCCGCCACCGACTCCACGCCGCCGCGCCACGTCGAGCATCGGGCCGCTGAAGTCGAGGCCGGTCACCAAGGCACCGCGTTGGGCAAGCGCGAAGGCGACGTCGCCAGTGCCGCAGCAGAGATCGAGCGCCGGCCGACCGGCGAGCGGTTCCGCGAGGCGAACGAGGCGACGTTTCCACCAGCGATGCAGGCCGAAGCTTTGCAGGTCGTTGATGAGGTCGTAGCGCGGCGCAATGGTGGCGAACAAATCGTTCACCCGCGCCCCGCGCGACTCACCCGCTTCGTAATACCGGTTCGACATCTGGGCGAAAGGTAGCGGGGAGTCATACGAAGCTCAAAGCGCAAAGCTACGGGCGCATTGCTTCAGGGTGCGATTGGAAGTGGCGGGCGACACCGATGGAGGTATGGAGTGCGGAAACCTGTTTCCGCTTTGGCTGCGCGGTGAGTGAATTCAAGCGCGTCGCACGGACGGAAGGTGCAGCCAAAGCGGAGTCCTGCCTCCGCAGTCCACACACCTTCGCTTCCCTGACCACCATTTCCGAATGCCCGGGCGCATCTTGAGGGCGTGTTGCTCAAACGCCGTCACAACGTCGGCGTCTGAACGCGAGCCGTCCCGGCTCGCAGCGCGTCGCACGGACCACGGCGCTGGCAAACTTCCACGATGCCGGCGCGCTTCACCCGCTGCGACCGGGGACCGGTCGCGGTCCGGGTATTTGGCAACACGCCCTCAAGATGCGCCGCGAACGCACGCCTTCTCTCGCCCGAGCTTGCGTTCGCCCCGTGCGGGAGGTTGACTCTCGCCATCAATCGACACGCGATTCGTTTTTGATTTATGGCCGGACATAGCAGATGGGCGAAGGTGAAGCACTTCAAGGGCGGCATTGACGCCAAGCGCGCGAAGATCTTCGCGAAGCTGAGCAAGGAGATCACCATCGCCGCGAAGATCGGCGGGGGCGACCCGCACATGAACCCGCGCCTGCGCATGGCGCTGCTCAAGAGCCGCGAGGCGAACATGCCCAAGGAGAACATCGACCGGGCCATCAAACGCGGCACGGGCGAGGGCGACGCGGTGAATTACGAGGATCTCACGTATGAGGTGTACGCGCCGCACGGCGTGGCGATGGTCGTGGAATTGAGCACGGACAATCGCAATCGCACCGCAGCGGAGATTCGCAGCTTGATGACGAAGGCGGGCGGGTCCATCGCGACGGCGGGTTCGGTGACGCGGTTGTTCCAGCGCAAGGGGCAGATCATGGTGGCGCGCGAGGGAGCGAGCGAGGATGTGGTGATGGAGATCGCGCTGGAGGCGGGCGCGGAGGATTTCAAGGCGGAGCCGGAAGGGTTCGAGATTCTGACGGACCCGGCGAACTTTGAAGCTGTCCACAAAGCGCTCGAAGCGAAGGGCGTGAAGTGCGCCAGCGCGAGCATCACGCACATCGCGACGTTGTCGGTGCCGCTCACGGATGCGGCGGAGTCCGCGGCTGTGAGCAAGCTCATCGAGCAGCTCGAGGATCACGACGACGTGAAAGAGGTTTACTCGAAC
>JBDHQG010000664.1:0-2861 GCA_039806925.1 Limisphaerales bacterium | reverse complement strand
GAAGTCACGCTCGGCGGCGGCGCGCTGGACGCGGCGAGCGAAGCCGCTTCCCGTCATGGCGGCAGCGGCGCCTTCATGAACGGCGTGCTGGCCACCGTGCTCGCGACGCCCTGCACCGCGCCGTTCCTCGGGGCCGCGCTTGGGTTCGCGTCCGTCCAACCCGCCCCCGTCATCGTGCTGTTCTTCCTAACCATCGGGCTAGGACTAGCTTTTCCGTACCTGCTGCTGAGCTGGAATCCGAAGTGGCTGAAGTTCCTTCCCAAACCCGGCGTGTGGATGGAGCGCTTCAAGGTGGCGATGGGCTTCCCGATGCTCGCCACCGCGCTCTGGCTGGTCAGCCTCACCGTCACCTTTTACGGGGAACGCTCCTGGTGGCTGGGCGTCTTCCTGGTCTTCACCAGCGCCGCCGCCTGGACGTTCGGCACCTTCGTGCAACGCGGGGCAAAACATCGCCTAACTGCCTCGGTCGTCGCGCTGCTGCTGCTGGGCACCGGCTATGTCTGGGCGCTGGATTCCCAATTGCGCTGGCGTTCCACCGTTTCCATTTCCGAACAAGGCGCGGCCCCATCGCACGCGCCCGAAGGTTACCCGTGGCAGCGGTGGAGCCCCGAGGCCATCGCCAAAGCCCGGACCGAAGGCCGCCCGGTCGTCGTCGATTTCACCGCCAAGTGGTGTCTCACCTGCAACGTTTCTGTCAAACCCGCGTTCGAGAGCAAAGCCGTTCTGGAGAAACTCGCCGCCATCAATGCCCTCGCCCTCGTCGCCGATTACACTACCTACCCGCCGGTCATCAGCGCGGAGCTGGAACGGTTCGGACGCAATGGTGTTCCGCTCGTCGTCGTTTACCCGGCGGACGCCAGCCAGCCGCCGATCATCCTGCCCGAGCCGCTGCCGTATCCCGCGCCCTACAGCCCGACCATCCTCGACGCGCTGAACAAGGCCGCGAAATAAAGCCCGTATTTGGCGGACAACATCGGCGCGATTTTGAGAGCCTGTCTGAAAATGCTGGAAGAAGCTGCGGCGAGCACAACAGGACCGACGCATCCGCCGGGAAACACCGCCATGATGTGAGCGCCTGTTCTCATTAGCACCCGGCTTGAGCCGGGTGACCAGTGACCAACGGACTTGTCCGAGCCGCTTCAGCGGCTTTGCCCTCTGAAAACCTGTTGAAACAGCTCTTCTTTCACCCTGGCCCAAACACCCGGCTAAAGCCGGGTGCTAATGAGACAGCTCCATGCGTCTGCCCCGTCGAACGAGCCTCCGGCCTTGACTCAGCACTCTTCACTTTTATCATGCGCGCTCATTTTGTGATTCTGACCACCTGAACTTGAACCATTGAAACCATGAGCACCATTGCAGATATCCAGGCCCGCGAAATCCTCGACTCGCGCGGCAATCCCACCGTCGAAGTCGATGTCGTCCTCGCTGGCGGCGCCGTCGGCCGCGCGGCCGTTCCTTCCGGCGCGAGCACCGGCGAGCACGAAGCCATCGAACTGCGCGACGGCGACAAGAAGCGTTACCTCGGCAAGGGCGTCAGCAAGGCCGTCAACAACGTCACCGAGAAAATTCTCCCCGAACTGCTCGGCCTCGACGCGCTCGATCAACTCACCGTCGACAATACGATGCTCAAGCTCGACGGCACCGAGACCAAGTCCAAGCTGGGCGCGAACGCCATCCTCGCCGTCTCGCTCGCGAACGCGAAGGCGGCTGCCGAAGCCATCGGCATCCCGCTTTTCAAATACATCGGCGGCCCGAACGCCAAGGTGCTCCCCGTCCCGATGGCGAACGTCATCAACGGCGGCGCGCACTCCGACGCCCCGATCGACTTCCAGGAATTCATGATCGTCCCGAAGGGCTTCGACACCTTCAGCGACGGCTTGCAGGCGATCACCGAAATTTTCCACGCGCTCAAGGCCGTGCTCAAGGGCAAGGGCCTTTCCACCGCCGTCGGTGACGAAGGTGGTTTCGCGCCGAAGCTCGACAGCGCCGAAGCGGCCATCGAGGCGATCCTCGCGGCGACGAAAAACGCGGGCTACAAGGCGGGCAAGGAAATCTTCCTCGCGCTCGACGTGGCCAGCTCCGAGTTCTACACCGGCAGCCAGACCTACGTGTTCAAGAAGAGCACCGGCCAGAAGCTCACCGGCGACCAGCTCGTGGACTTCTACGCCAAGCTCTGCGGCAAGTATCCGATTGTCAGCATCGAGGACGGCTGCGCCGAGAGCGACTGGACGACCTGGAAAAAGCTCACCGACAAGCTCGGCGACAAGGTTCAGCTCGTCGGCGACGATCTCTTCGTCACCAACGTGAAGTTCCTCCAGAAGGGCATCGACACCGGCACGGCGAACTCGATTCTCGTGAAGGTGAACCAGATTGGCTCGCTCACCGAGACGCTCGACGCCGTCGAGCTCGCGAAGGAAAACGGCTACACCGCCGTCCTCAGCCATCGCTCCGGCGAAACCGAGGACGCGACCATCGCCGACCTCGCCGTCGCCACGAACTGCGGCCAGATCAAGACCGGCTCCCTCAGCCGCTCCGACCGCACCGCGAAGTATAATCAACTGCTCCGCATCGAGCAGATGCTCGGCAGCAACGCGGTTTACGGCGGGAAGTTCTAAACGGACATCCCTGTTCCTTTCACAGCCGGAAGCTGGCATGGCCGCTTCCGGCTTTTTTCTTAGCCGGAACGATGACGTGGAAAGTAGGACAGGCATCCTGCCTGTCCCGCACTGCATGGCGGTGGTCCATGTGAAACGATGGTTTCGCTGAGTCAAACCGTTTGGTGTTTGCGTTGGAGAACTTCAGGACAGGCTGGAAGCGCTGTCCTACCGGCACGGCAGACCTCAGTTCGCGATTTCCTACTG
>JBDHQG010000663.1:0-2868 GCA_039806925.1 Limisphaerales bacterium | reverse complement strand
TGCTGTGTAACGAAATGACCTTTTCGATTCGTCGGTCCAGGCTGCGGCTGATTTCAAACAGGTCGCGTATTTTGCTCATGGGTGTCATCCTCCAATGTGGACCGACCGGTAGTTGCCGTCGGGCGGATAGAAGCCGAGAAATCTCAGCGTGGTTTTTCCGTCACGGACTCCGGGATACAGAATCACGGTCGGGACGGTAAACTTGCCTTGGAGCTTTTGCTCCAAGACGCCGACGCGCAGATAAGGATGCAGGGCTTCCAGATCGGTGATGAAGAGCACCGTCTGCGCCCGGCCACGGAGCGAGTTCAACCTGATCTCGATCTTCCGCTTCAGAAGCTCATCGGCCGTCAGGGCGTCCTCCAACGTCTTGTTGATCTCGGTCACGGACTCCCGGTCACAGCCGGTGTTCGCGGGGCTCGACAACCACACGTCGCGCAGTTCATTGCTGCGGAAAATCTCCAGAACGGTTGCGGCCATGGACATTGTTTCCATGGTCCAGCCCTGCTTCGCGAGCCGGGCCGCCCACTGTTTCTGCAGCCGTTTGATTTCGAGCATCTGCTCGGGCTTGAATACCAGGTAGTAGACGGGATCGTCGCCCGTGTTGGTCAGGCCGCGGCCCGCACGCAACCGTTGCCATAATTCTTCAAAACTTTCACTGGGCGACGACATCGAGACATTCCTCCATTGTTTTGCAGCTCCACGATATCCGCACGAGATCCCCGACCTGGACGATGAAACGCCCCTGCCCGGAAAGTCGGCGCAGCTCATTTAGGACGTCGGACGACGAAAGGCCAAACAGCTCCCAATCCATGTGGGTCAAAATCATGGCGTCGTTCACGCCGGAGAAATGCAGTTCGTGTGCGAGGTAGATTACTGTGCTGGCCGAAGGGGTAAAAGGGAGGATCGGACGACGATCGCCCTGCGGATCGCCCAGCATTTTGAAATCACACAACGCGGTGAGCAGATACCGGCCGATCCGGATGTTGTTGCCTTCCGTCCACCGCGTCTTGATCCGCCCGGTGGCTTGGGCTGACTTGATGAAGCCAACCGAGTCCTCCCGGAAAAGAAATTGAGCCCCGGCGGAGTAGCGGGGCCAGTAAACCTCGCGGATGAAATCGTAAAGAATCAAGTGTTCACGGGAAGTGTAGAGCAGAAACAGTTGGTTCAGGCGGTCGAGGCTGACGCCGCGCTGGACCAGCGGCCGAAGCCAGCATGCCGGCCGGCCGCCTTCGCCCAGATATCGCGGCGCAAACCCGCGGCTGACGATGTCCGACACACGCTGAGATGTGGCCTTCGGGATCAAGCCCTGGCTGCGAACTTTTTCCGCCAGCTGCTGCGAGCTCATCCCCGGCTCCCAAACCTGCAGCAGGCGAAGCGTCTCCGGGAGCATTCCCTGGCCTTTGCACAAAGCCGTATTGTATTCGCGTTCTTGGCCGCTCATGCAAAATAGGGGAAGACCCGTGTGCCCGAGCGGAAGCCGGCCGCGTAAGTCGCCGCCATACGCGCCATGCCGCCGGGAGTGCCCGCCTCCTTCACCGGGCCGATGTGGATCGGACCGGTGCCAGGCATCGGTTTTGCGCCAGCCGCCAAAGCGTCAAGCAACTGTAAAGCCGCATCCTTCGAGCAGATCTTCTGGAGTTCCGGGATTCGCAGCCTGGAAAGATCACCCCGCACTCTCGCCTCGCTCTCTCGCGGAAGGCGGAACAGGTGAGCGACGCGCCCTTTGCCGATTCGCTCGTCGTGCGCGCGACACGCGGCCTCCGAGGCGGAGTTTACCGCCGCCGAAGCTGCCGTCTTCGGGTAAACCAGCTCCAGATATCTAAAGCCAACGGCGTCGAGGAACGCCGTCTCCCACCAACCAGCCGTCGCTTTCTCGCCAAGATGTGCTACCGCGATTCGAAGCCCGCACATCGACTCTTGCTGCATCTGCATAAAGGCACCTGATTCTTACGTGTCATCGAGCCACCAGATTGTCCGCGTTGTAACAACTTCCGCCGCAACAGCGTGGAAGCAGTGATTCGCCGCTGCTGTGCGTTGCAGCAGTATTGCCATTCCCGGAAGGGAAAGAAATTCAAAACTGCGCGTCCCGCCGGGCGATGTGGCGAGGTTGCGCAATGCGTGCGCCTACCGGCCCGTTGCCCTGGCAGCAATCAACCGCCCCACCTCCGCCTGCACCGCCTCAACCGTGAACGGCTTGGCCAGGAATCCCCGTGGCGCCCGCAAGTCGGCCTGGTGTCGTTTTCGCAGGGAGTCCAGCCCTTGCTGAAACGCCGAGATCACGAGGGCGGGCAACTTGGGTTGCGCATCGGCGAGCCGCTGCGACAATTCCTCACCGCCCAGGCCCGGATGTGTGAGGTCGGTGATGAACAGGTCCGGAGGCGAAGCCTGAAGAATCTTCCATGCCTCGTCCCCGTGCTCGCACTCGATGATGTCAGCGTCCGCCCAGTGCGCACGGATGATAGCCCGGATGGAATGCCGGACTTCCGGCACATCGTCCAGGAGGACGATGCGGA
Organism: Limisphaerales bacterium; assembly: GCA_039806925.1. Classification (GTDB taxonomy): domain Bacteria; phylum Verrucomicrobiota; class Verrucomicrobiia; order Limisphaerales; family JADJPG01; genus JADJPG01. Next base: position 355 of record JBDHQG010000663.1, on the reverse strand, counting down.
GTGGGCGGTGAGTGCGGCGGCGTTTCTGTCTTCTGGCAGCCGGTTGCTTCTTGTCCGATGGTGACGTCACGGTCACAGGCTGCCATGTGCGCCGGCAGAATCAACCTCGGTCACCTGACGTTTCTGTTCGGAGCTAACCGACACCTCGTTCTGGAGAGACAAACAGCCCGGAGATTCCTAAGATGGGCCGGAGGCCATGGAATCGCAGACGAATCGAAGCGGTGACCGGCCAGGGGAATCTCATTCCACCCTGGTGCGAAGCGCATTGTTGCTCGATATGGAAACTTCCATGCGCGGGACGATTCTCAAGGCGGGGGCGGTTCTCGGTGACAAGTCATTTGCCCCTTCGGGCGGA